>WBOU01000023.1 GCA_009268125.1 Chloroflexia bacterium SDU3-3
TATGATAGCGGGGCGAGGGGGGCATAACGACTCCATAGGGTATGGTTTGGGTTGGCACGCAAAGCATACCCGTTTTGCGCGTTCTGTCCACCTCGCCACAAAAGTGACACCTGTTGAGGTGTTGCCGCCCCCGCCTAGGGCGTGGGCCGACTGGAGATCGGCCCACGCTGCCCGCCTGGCCTGCGATGCATGCGCACGAGCGCACGAGCATGTGGCGCGAGGGGGTTAGGAGTGGGCGAGGATGCCGAGCTTTTCGAGCAGCTGCGGCTCGTCTTCGAGGGCGATCTTGGCGATGGCGATGAAATCGCTCATCCACTCGTCCAGCGCATCGAAGGCGGCATCGCGGGCGGCGGTGGCCTGCTGGGCCGCGCTGTGCTCGCGGGCCTGGGCGTTGTAGGCCGCGCGCAGGGCGCTATACTCGGCGCGGGCGGCGGCCAGTTTGTCGGCGGTGATGCCGTAGGCGGTGAGCTTGGCGGTTATTTCGGGGTGGGTGGCCAGGCCGTCGTAGAACTGCTGGGCTTGGGCGAACCAGCCCGAGAGGCTGCGCTTGCGGTCGCCGTGCAGCCCTAGGATGCTGGCTGCCTCGGGCCTGTGCTTGAGCGCCACGCGGGTGAGCTTGACGAGGCGCATATAGCACTCGTCGGCATTGTCCCAGGCGCTGTCGAAGGCGGCGGTGGCGGCCTGCTGCTCGCCAAACTCGCGGCGATGGCGGGCTTGGGCGGTCAGTGCCTGTTCGTGCAGGGCGAGGCCGATGCGTATGCGCGCTAGGTCGTAGCTGTAGGCGCTAAGCAGCTCGGCGATGTCGTTGATGTTGAGGGCGTTGGAGAGGGTGACGTAGTGCTCGGTGAGGCGCTGTTCGATGGATGGCCTCGCTCGTGTTGCCATGGTGTTCTCCTTGTGGGATGTATGGCGTTCGTTGGTGACACACAAGCAGTTGTGCAGCGGTGCAGGCGATCTGTTCAGCGACGCAAGCAGCCTTCGCTGCCTCTGCTTTGATCTCCTCCTTTCTTGATCTGCTATAGTTATGGGAAGGGGATATTTTGCTACGATGATGTTTTTTCTTGCGTACTAAATAGTGTTATCCCCGCTCATCTGAACTATAACACGATTCCTACAGCGATAGTGACCACTTAAGATGAAAAATTGAACATAACGTGTGGTATATATTCTCTGTGGCAAAATATATACGGATAGCATATGAGGAGATCGGGTAAGCTTCTCCGGCTTCTCCAACATAAAGCGCCGCTGCAGGAATATCCCGCAGCGGCGCTTGGCTGGAACGAGCTAGCGAACCGTGAAACTATAGGTGCTGGTCGATTGCCGCCGGTTGCCGAAGGCATCGACCGCCACCACATACCACGAGTGCGCGCCGGTGGCGAGGCCGGTGCGGGTGGTGCTCTCCACTGGCTGGCCGTAGACCTGGAACTCCCAGATCGAGAAGCCGTAGTCGGTGGCGCGGGCAGTGCCGTACATGCGCACGTAGCGCCCGTAGCCCTTTAGGCCCGCCAGGTTGCTGGTGCCGCCAGCGCCAGCTGTGGTGGCGTAGATGTCGCTCCAGGTGCTGCCATCCAGCGAGGTCTGGATCTGGAAGGCCTTGGCGTAGGCGGTCTCCCATGTGATCGCCACGCGGGTGATCTCTTGCGGCTCGCCCAGATCGACCTGGAGCCACTGCGGGTTGCTATACTGGCTCTCCCAGCGGGTCTCGGGGTTGCCGTCGAAGGCCATGCCGGGGCCGCTGGTGCTGACCTGGGTGGAGGATGACGAGGATGGCCGGTTGAGCGCTAGGTTGCTGGCGCTGGCCTGCTTGCCCGCGCTGGGCACGCTGGCCACGTTCGCGCCATCGAGCCACACCTCATAGTGGTCCAGCCCCGCGCCCGCGTCGCTGGCGCTCTCCCACACCAGCTGCTGTGCGCCGCCCGCCAGCGATGCGCCGGTGACGGGGGCGACGAGGTCGAAGGCGCTGGGCGCGGTGCTGTCTTGGAAGCTGAAGCTGAAGCTGAAGCTCGACCTCGTCTCGCCGCCCGCCCAGTTCACGGCCACCACATACCACGTGTGGTTGCCCGCCGCCAGCTTCTGGGTGATGGCGTACTGGGTGCCCTTGACCTCGGCCAGCTTGGCCCCGTCGAGCCAGACCTGGTAGCGCTTGATGCCGGTCTGGGTATCGGCGCTGGCCTGCCAGGTGAGCGTGGGCAGCGCGCCCTGCACCGTGGCGGCGTTGGCGGGCGCGCTGAGCGCGAAGGCGGCGGGCGGGGTGCTGTCGGCCAGGCCGAAGCCCTGGATGCCCGCGCCGAAGGGGTAGAGCGGGTTGCCGTAGGTGGTGGGCACGCTCTGGCCCGCCGCGATCTTGCTGCGGATGTCCTGGCGCTCGGCCTCGGTCGCGCCCAGGTCGTAGGGCAGATCCCAGCGCTCCAGCTGGTTGGTGCTCACATCCGAGCCTACCTGGCTCATGTCGCGGGGCAGCTGGTAGGGCAGCTTGCCGCTCGGCTCGTAGTCGCCGAACAGCAGTTCGGCCAGGGCCTGCCCGCCGCCCTCGCCGGGGCGGTAGGCCACCACGATCGCGTCGGCGTTCTGCGACTCCCAGGCGATCACGTAGGGGCGGGGCATGATGTAGACCACTACCACGGGGATGCCCTGGGCCTTGAGGCTCTGGATGATGCCGAGCTGGTCGGCGGGCAGGTACGGCTCATCCTTGGGCCAGTTGGTGCCGTGGGTGTACGAGGCCTCGCCCACGATGGCGATGGCCGCCTTGGGCGTGGTGGGCGCGCTGTCGAGGTAGACGTTCAGGCCTGCCTGGGCGGCGCGGGCCTGGATGGCCTGGTACATGGTCTTCGAGCCATACTCGGCGTGGAAGTAGCTGGTCCAGATGCAGCAGGCCAGCCCGTCGTTGGCGCGCGGGCCGGTGACGAGCAGGGTGTCGCCCTGGGCGAGGCGCAGCGGCAGGGTGCCGGTGTTCTTCAGCAGGGTCATCACCTCGCGGGCGGCCTGGGTCACCAGCTCCACATTCTGGGCGGTGTGGAAGCCGCCCGGGCCTCTGACCGGGTCGCCGTAGGGGTTCTCGAAGATGCCGAGCTTGAACTTGACGCGCAGGATGCGGCGCACGGCCTCGTCGATGCGGCTCTGGGGCACGCCAGCGATGAAGGCGTCCATGCTGAAGGTGGCGTCGCCCGGGTCCGCGCCGCCCATCACATCCGACCCGGCGTTGGTGGCCTTGATCCAGGTGGAGCTGGGCAGCCAGTCGGTGGTCACTAGGCCATCGTAGCCCATGGTGGTGCGCAGGTAGCTGATGATCGGCTTGCTGTCGCCCGCGCCCGAGCCGCCGGGGTCGAGGTAGGAGCTGCCCGCGTAGCCGGGCATCACGCCGCCCGCGCCCGCCTCGAACGCGCCGCGCCAGGGCCGCATGTGGTAGTTGATCGACACGCCGTCGTAGGTGATGCCGGCCTCGCCGCCCGCGCCCTCGCCCGGCCAGTGCTTGGTGGTGACGAGGATGGAGCTGGGGTTCAGCTCGGGGCCGTTCTGGAAGCCCGCGACCATGGCGCGCATCATGGCCGCGCCCACCTCGGCGTTCTCGCCGTTGCCCTCCTGGAAGCGCGGGTAGAGCACCTTGGTGTCGACCTCGGCCAGCGGGCCGAGCGTGCCGCGGTAGCCCACGGGCAGCTGCTCGCGGCGCTGCATGTCGGCCACCTTGTAGGCCATGCTGTAGTCGCGCGAGGCCGCCAGGGCGCTCTGCACCGGGAAGCTGGTCTGGTAGCCGTGGATGGTGTCGCCGGTGGAGACGAAGGGGATGCCCAGGCGCGTGGCGGCGGTGGTGAGCTGGGCGTCGTAGAGATCCTTGGGCTGGGCCGGGCCGAAGTGCCAGCCGGAGAGCGGGAACTTCTGGGCGTTGTAGAACATCTGGTAGGCCTTCTCCTGCATGGTCATGCGGGAGAGCAGATCTTCCACGCGGGTCTCGACGGGCTGCCGCCAGTCCTCGTAGGGTTGGATGACGCCATCCTTGCTCATGTCGCGCGCGCCAGCGACGATGGCGATGCCGTCGGCCACCGTCTCAAGCGTGGGCAGGTAGACGCTGAAGCTGAGCGTGTTCGAGCGCTTGCTCGCGCCCGCGCTGTCCACGGCCACCACATACCACTTGTAGGTCCAGCGGTCGGGCAGATCGCTGGCCAGGGTGTAGCTGGTGCTGGTGACATCGGCCAGCTTGGTGTAGCGCTCCAGCAGGCTGCCGGGCTGGGTGAAGTCGTAGTCGGCGCGCGAGATGTTCGCCCACACCTCGTAGCGCGCCGCGCCCGCCACGGCGGCCCAGGCCAGCGTGGGGCGGCGGGTGGATGTGACCATGGCCCCATTGGCCGGGGAAGTGAGGCTGAAGTCGGGCTTGGGCGTGGCGGTGGGCGTGCTGGTGGGCACCACCGTCACGGGGCCAGCGGTGGGCGTGGTGGCCGCGCTGCCGCTGTAGACGGCGAACTCCCAGAGCGAGAAGCCGTATTGCGTGCCGCGCGTGGTGCCGTACAGGCGCACGTAGCGCCCGCTGCCGCCCAGGCTGGAGAGCGTGTCGGTGCCGCCGTCGCCGTCGGCCACGCTGGCCAGGGTGGTCCACGTGGCGGCGTCGTTCGAGGCCTGAATCTGGTAACCCTTGCCGTAGGCGGCCTCCCAAGTGAGCACCACACTGCCGATGGTCTGCGTGCTGCCCAGGTCGACCTGCAGCCACTGCGGCTCGCCGGTGTCGCTGGCCCAGCGGGTGCCCAGGTCGCCATCGAAGGCCGCGCCGGTGGCCATGCCCGCCTGGGTGCTGGATGCGGTGGCGGGCCTACCCAGCGCCAGGTTGCTGCCCACGGGCGATGGTGTGGGCGTCTTGCTCACCAGGGTGACATTGACGGCCAGGCCGGGGTAGACCGTGATGGTCAGCGGGCTGCCGGTCTTGGTCGCGCCGGTCTGGTCTACGGCGGAGAACACGGCGGTCTGGCCGGTGCCGGAGACCATGTAGTTCACGTTGAGCGTGAGCGCGGTGCCGCTGGCGTAGGTCACGGTGGCGGTCTTGGATGTGTTCTGGGTCTTGATCAGGCTGGTGCCCGCCTGGTCGGCTGGGCTGACGCCGATCTCAAGGTACTCGACGTAGGGGATGGTGATCGGCACGGCCACGGCGGTGCCGGTGCCGGTGGGCGCGGGCGTGCCGGTGGCGGCTGGTGTGCTGGTGCGGGTGGCCGTGGGCGTGGCGGTGGCGGCGGGGGTGGCCGTGGCGCTGCCCGCCGTGGCGTACACCTCCATCTCCCAGAGCGAGTAGCCGTACTGGGTGGCGCGGGCGGTGGCGTAGATGCGCACATAGCGCCCGCTGCCGCTGACCAGCATGTCATCCAACCCGCCGTCGCCTGCGGTCACGCTCTTGAGCGTGGTCCAGGTCGCGCCGTCGTTCGACGACTGCAGCTGGTAGGCGCTGGCGTAGGCGGCCTCCCAGTTCAGGCGCACGCGGCAGAGCGCGGTGGTGCTGCCCAGGTCGACCTGCAGCCACTGCGGGTCGGCCACCAGGCTCGACCAGCGGGTCGAGCCGCTGCCGTCCACGGCGTTGGCGGGCGGGAACGCGCCGCCTGCCTCGCTGCTGGATGCGGTGGCGGGCCTGCCGCTGGCCACGTTCGCGCCCGCGCAGCCGCTGGATGGCGTGGGCGTGGCCAGGGCGCTGCTGGGGCCGTAGACCTCGAACTCCCAGAGCGAGTAGCCCCACTCGGTGGCGCGGGTGGTGCCGTACAGGCGCACGTAGCGCCCGCTGCCGCTCACCGTCAGGTCATCCAGCCCGCCGTCGCCAGCGGCCACGGTGCTGATGGTGCTCCACGCGGTGCCGTTGGCCGAGGTCTGGATCTGGTAGGCGCTGGCGTAGGCCGCGTCCCAGCGCAGCACCACGCGGTCGATGGCGTAGGTCGCGCCCAGGTCGACCTGCAGCCACTGTGGGTCGCTCCAGTCGCTGCCCCAGCGGGTGGTCTGGTCGCCATCCACGGCGGCGGAGACGTTCAGGCCAAGCTGGGTGGATGATGCGGTGGCGGTCTTGCCGAGCGCGAGGTCGCCTGGTGCCTGGGTCTGCGCGCGGGTGGAGACCGCAGGCAGCGCGAGCAGCATGAGCAGGGCGACGAGCGTGGCGGTGACAACGGTGCGGAACAAGAGCGGGTGGCGCTGCGGGCTTAGCGAATCACGCAAGCTGTGTCGCATAGGGCCTTTCCTTTAGTGTAGCTAGGGGCCAGCGCGGCTGGCCATCCCAGTGGGGCGGGCGGGGGTGTGCGGCCCCCGCCCTGGGCGTGGCTACCAGCCGATGGCCAGCAGCAGGTACTGCGGGTTGTCGTGCGAGATGAACGACGAGTACCCGGCGTAGTCATCGTAGGGGAAGCCGTAGGCCATGGCGTTCAGGCTGTGGTCGTGCCAGAACTTGGCGTAGTAGTTGGCCGGGCCAGCCTTGTAGTACTGGCTGGCGTCGCCCCACTGCGACTGCGGCAGGTGGGCCACGTGGCGGTTCAGCGCCGAGCACATGGCCGCGTTCTCGCGCAGCACGCCCGCGCAGGCGAAGATGTCGAACACCGAGGCCCCGGTGACGCCCACCGAGCTGGCGTAGCTGGTGAAGTAGTTGGCGTACTGGCCGCCGGGCAGGAAGTCGGTCTCGCCCATCTTGCCGGGCGCGGGGATGCGGTAGGGGGCCTGGATCTGGGCCAGGTGCTTGAACTCGGCGGGCACCTCGTCGATGAACTTCTGGAAGGTGACGGCGCGGTCCTCCTGGAAGGTGGCCAGATCCTCGCCCACGGCCACGTCGTAGCCGTCCTTGGCGTGCAGGCGCATCGCCAGCTTCACGCCGAACCAGTCGACGCGGGTGGTGTTGCCGTTGAAGGTGTTGGGGCCGACGGTGAACTCGATAAAGTCGTTGTACTGGCTGTTCGGCGAGCCGAGGTAGACGTACATGCGGCCTGCGGTGTTGGCGGGCATGTCGAAGTAGGGCTGCTCGGCGATCGAGTGGACCTGGCCGTTGTAGCTCCAGTACACATCTTTGTCGGCGTACTTGCCGTTGGTGCGGTTCAGGAACTTGACGGTCAGCACGTTGTTGGCCGCCGGGATGCCCGATGTGTCGCCCCAGAACGCCGTGCCGCCGGTGGGCGTGGGTGTGGGCGCGGGCGGCGTGCCGCTGGGGCTGTACACCTCCAGCTCCCAGAGCGAGTAGCCGTACTCGGTGGCGCGGGCGGTGGCGTAGACACGCACGTAGCGCCCGCTGCCGCTGACGGTTAGGTCATCCACGCCGCCGTCGCCGCCGGTCACATTGGCGATGGTGGTCCAGCTGGCGGCGTCGTTCGAGGTCTGCACCTGGTAGGCCTTGGCGTAGGCGGCCTCCCAGCTCAGGCGCACGCGGCAGATCGGCTGCGCCACGCCCAGGTCGACCTGCAGCCACTGCGGGTCGCTAAACGTGCTGGCCCAGCGCGTGGCGGCGCTGCCATCCACCGCCGCGCTGGCCGTCAGGCTGGCGTTCTCCACCGAGGATGCGCTGGCGGGCCGCCCGGCGGCCATGTTGGCGCTGCCACACGCGCCGGATGTGGGGGCCGGGGTGGGCGTGGCCGCGCTGGTGGGCTGCGGCGTGGGGGTGCTGGCGGGCGGCGTAGGTGTGGCCGTGGGGCTTGCGCTGGTGCCGTACACCTCTAGCTCCCACAGCGACGCGCCGTAGGCCGTGGCGCGGGCGGTGGTGTAGATGCGCACGTAGCGCCCGCTGCCGGTGATCGCTAGGTCGTCCACGCCGCCGTCGCCGCCGCTCACGGTGGCGATGGTGCTCCAGCTGGTGGCGTTGGGCGAGACCTGCACCTGGTAGGCGGTGGCGTAGGCGGCCTCCCAGCTCAGGCGCACGCGGCTGATGCTGGCGGCGCTGCCCAGGTCGACCTGCAGCCACTGCGGGTCGCTAAACGCGCTCGACCAGCGCGTGCCGCTGTTGCCATCCACCGCCGCCGAGGCGGGGAAGGTGGCGTTCTCGCTGCTGGATGCGGTTGCGGGCTTGCCCAGGGCCAGGTTGGTGCCCTGCGCCGCCGCGCTGGGCGCGTGGGCGAGCACCGATCCGGCCAGCATGCTGCCCAGCAGCAGCGCGCGGCCTAATCGTTTGGCGGAAGTAAAGAGCATAAATTTCCTCCATGGTGTGGGGCGAGTTAGGAACGGCGTTCGGGGCCTATTCCAACATATTTTGACTGCCGCTACTAGGGATACTCGGCTACAAAAGCGCCTACAAAAATGTGCAGCCGCTCTCATCTTGCGGGTCGAAAGCGAAATAGCAGATGGGTGAGGTTTGGCGGCGCAGAAAACCCCCGCAAACCAGCCTGCGAGCACACCACAGGAGGGGCGGGGGTCTTCGGTCGCAAGGAGCAGATGCGGCGCTACTTCTTCTGCCAGACCTCCACATAGTCAACCTCGGCCACACCCCTGCCCGCCGTGATCGTGTCCACGCTCGACTGGGGCAGGCCGTAGTAGGGGCTGGTCACGTTGTTGTAGCCGTGCGGGTAGTCGCCGCCCAGGGCCAGATTCAGGATGATAAACTTGGGGTTGTCGTAGACCCACTGGCCCGAGTTGGCGATCACCTCGTCGCGGGTGACGGTGCGCACCACCTGGTCGTCGATCAGCCACTTGATAAAGGTCGGGTCCCACTCGACGGCGTAGGTGTGCCAGTCGGCGATGCTCTGGCCTGCGGGCAGGTCGTGGCGGCCGCCCACCGAGCCAGCGCCCCAGTAGCCGGGGCCGTGCAGCGCGCCCGAGACCCAGTTGCTGTAGCCGATGTTCTCCATGATGTCCAGCTCGCCGTTGCCCGGCCAGCCCACGGCGTCGATGTTCTCGCCCATCATCCAGAAGGCGGGCCAGAAGCCATCGCCCACCGGCAGCTTCATGCGGGCGATCACCTTGCCGTAGGTGAAGGACTTGAGGCCCTTGCTGAAGATGCGGCCCGAGGTGAAGGGGTAGCCGTTCACCGTCTCTTTGCGGGCGGTCAGCTTCAGGGTGCCGCCGCTCACGCTCACGTTGCCCGAGGCGTACTGCTGCTGCTCGCCGTTCACGTGCACGTCGTTATCGTAGGCCCAGTTGGCGGTGTTTAGCGCGGTGGTGTTGTCGAAGGTGTCGCTCCACACCTTGGTGTAGGTGCCGGTGAGCGGCGTGGGCGCGGGCGGGTAGGACGCGGGCGCATCCTTGCAGCCAATAGCCTGGATCTCGTAGAGCGAGTAGCCCCACTCGGTGCCCTTGCGGGTCATGTTCACGCGCATGTAGCGGCCAGTGGCGGCGGGCGCAAGCGCGATGTTGTTAGTGAGCGCGGTGTTGCCGGTCACGCTCTTGGCGGTGCCCCAGCTCTGGCGGTCGTTCGAGAACTGGATCTGGTAGTCGGCGGCCAGCGCAGTCTCCCAGTAGAGGTTGACCTGGGTGACGGTGGCGCTGCTCGACCCAAGGTCGATGTCAACCCATGCGTTGGCCGGGCCGGATGGGTACCACAGGTGGCCCCAGCGCGTGGTCATGTCGCCATCCACCGTCTTGCTCGGCTCCTCGCCCTTGGCCTCGTAGAAGTAGGCGAAGGCGGGCTTGTTTAGCGCGATGTTACTGGTGGTGGTGCAGCTGCCGCCGGGGGCGGGCGTGGCGGTTGGGGCGGGCGTGTTGGTGGGCCTGGGCGTGGCGGTCGCGGCGGTGGTCGGCGCTGGCGTGCTGGTGGGCGCACCGCTGCCGCCGTAGACCTCGAACTCCCACAGCGAGTAGCCGTACTGCGCCGCGCCGATGGTGGTGCGCTGGGTGCCGTACATGCGCACGTAGCGCCCGCTGCCGCTCACCGTCAGGTCATCCACATCGCCATCGCCGTTGGCGACGGTGGCGATGGTGGTCCAGTTGGTGGCGTCGTTCGAGACCTGGATCTGGTAGGTTTTGCCAAACGAGGCCTCCCAGCGCAGCACCACGCGCCCGATGCTCTGGGTGCTGCCCAGGTCGACCTGCACCCACTGCGGGTCGCTAAACGCGCTCGCCCAGCGCGTGCCGGTGTTGCCATCCACCACCGCCGCAGGCGGGAACGCGCCCGCGTTCTCGCTTGAGGAGACGGCGACGGCGTGGTTCAGGGCCAGGTTGGTGGACTGCGCGGCGGCGGGGTGCGCGCCAAACGCCGCAGGGGCCACGATGGCGCTGCACAGCAGCGCCATCGTGGCGGCGCGGCCATGGCGCTGCACAGGGCTATCTTTTCGCAAGGCGTGAGCAAAACGTAACATGCGAGCGTTCTCCCTCGTTATTTCCCCAACGACATTCACAACAGTGTTTCAGGCGAATGGGCAGCCGTATTACACCATACAATCGTCAGGCGGAGAAGGCCGCAGCGGCTACAAGAAGGGCTACAAAAATGCCTACGGTATGGTATCCTTTAACCAGATTTTGATCAGCGCATACGAGCAGCACGGCGGAGACCGGCCCCGCGGCCTGCTCGATAAATCACGTTGTTGTGGCTGGTCGGGCGGGCAGATGCTGAGCTATGGGCCAGATCCGCGCCGCTCTCGTTCTATGCCGAACATATGCGCCCGCAGGGCGTAGGGAGCACATCGCAATGGCGAGATGTGGGGACTCACTGATCGGAAGAGGTTCATAATGGCCACAACGCCGCCTGCAACCAGCCAGCCGCCATTTTTTCTTTGGATGAAGCAGCGCCGCACCGAGCTAGACATAAGCCGCACCGAGCTGGCCGACCAGGTCGGCTGCTCGCTGGCCATGATCCGCCAGCTTGAGCAGGGCCGCCGCCGCCCCTCGCGCCAGCTGGCCGAGCGCCTCGCCCGCTCGCTCCAGGTCACCCCCGACGACTGGCAGCGCTTCCTGCGCGCCGCCCGCGCCCAGATCGCCAGCGCAGGCCCTGACGACGCCGAGCAAGACGACGCCGAGGAGCCGAGGCCGCAGCTGGGCGCGGGCCTGCTCTCGCCCTTCGCCTGCCATGGGCCGCTGGCCCTGCCCGCCGAGCCGCTGCTGGGCCGCGAGCGCGACCTAGAGGCCGCCCTCGACCTCGTCATGTCGCCCGAGGTGCAGATGCTGACCCTGGTGGGGCCGGGCGGCGTGGGCAAGACCCGCCTAGCCATGCAGCTGGCCCACCGCATGCGCGCGGCCTTCGCGGGCCAGGCCTACTTCATCGGCCTCGCCGGGCTGGCCGATGCCCGCCAGATCCCCCACGCCATCGCCCAGGGCATGCAGCTGCTGGGCGTGCTGGCCGCGCCCACCCCCGAGCGCCTGATCGCCGCCCTGAGCGACCGCCAGACCCTGCTGCTGCTCGACAACCTGGAGCACCTGCCCGAGAGCGCGCCGCTGATCGCCGCCCTCATCCAGCGCTGCCCAGGCCTGAAGCTGATCGCCACCAGCCGCTCGGCGCTGCACCTGCAGGCCGAGCGGCTCTACATGGTGCCGCCGCTGTCGCTGCCCGACTCGCAGGGCCAGCCGCTGAGCGCCGCCCTGGCCATCCAGGCCCCCGCCGTGCGGCTGTTCGTCGACCGCGCCCAGCGCGTCCACCCCAGCTTCGCGCTCAGCGACGCCAACGCGGCGGCGGTGGTGGAGATCTGCCGCCGCCTGGATGGCCTGCCCCTAGCGATCGAGCTGGCCGCCGCGCGGGTGCGCGCCCTGCCGCCCCACGCTATGCTGGAGCGGCTGGACAATCGGCTCGACCTGCTGGTCGGCGGCATGCAAGATCTGCCCGCCCGCCAGCAGACCCTGCGCGACCTGCTGGACTGGAGCTACGGCCTGCTGAACCAACACGAGCAGCAGCTGTTCCGCCAGCTGGCCGTGTTCGTGGGCGGATGGACGCTCGCCGCCGTAGAGTCGATCTGCACGCTGGATGGCGAGGACGCGCCGCCCCTGATTGATACGCTGTCGATGCTGCTGGACCACAGCCTGGTGGGCGAGCGCCTGCTGGGCGACGAGGATGGCTTCGAGATGCTGGGGCTGATCCGCGAGTACGCGCTGGAGCAGCTGGAGTCCAGCGGTGATGCCGACACGGTGCGCGGCCAGCACGCCGCCTACTATCTTGCGCTGGTCGAGCAGGCCTCTGGCCAGCTCATCCACGAGCAGCAGCGCGTGTGGCTAGAGCGCCTAGAGTGGGCGCACGACGACGTGCGGGCCGCGCTTAGCTGGCTGATCGAGCGCGGCGATCGCCGCCGCGCCCTGCGCCTGATCGGCGGGGTCTGGCGCTTCTGGCAGTTTCGCAACTACCAGCACGAGGGCCTGCGCTGGGTTGATCGGGTGCTCGATATGCCCCTGGCGGCCCGCGATGATCTGGGCGATGATGTGCGGGCCATGTGCGGCGCTGGCTGGCTGGCCGCCGACTGCGGCCAGCACCAGCGGGCCTCGCAGCTGTTCTCGCTGGCCGCCGCGCGCGCCCGCCGCGCCGAGGAGTGGCACGCGCTGGGCATGGCTCTGCACGGCGTCAGCGCCGAGGCGGTGAGCCAGGGCGATAGCGCCAGCGCCATCGCCAGCGCCGAGGAGAGCCTGGCGATCTTCCGCCGCCTGGGCGATCAGGAGGAGATGGCCTGGTCGCTGCACCACCTGGGCGTGGCGCTGCAGTTTCACGGCAACGACCAGACCGCCATCCGCCTGTACGAGGAGAGCCTGACGCTGCTGCGCTCGCTGGGGCACTACTGGGGCCAGATCCAGATCATGCTGATGCTGGCCCACGTCTGGATCGAGCAGGGCGAGTACGCCCGCGCCACCGCCCTGCTCGACGAGGCGCTGATCCGCTGTCACCAGCAGGGCTACCACCGCCTGACGATCGAGACCACGCGCTTCCTGGCCCGCGCCGCGCTCGACCAGGGCCGCTACGCCCAGGCTGCCGCGCTGTGCAACAGCAGCCTGCGGCTGGCCCGCAGCCTGCAGGAGAGCAACGGCGTGCGCTGGGCTCTAGCCCACCTGGGTCAGATCGAGTTGGGCCAGGGCCTGGCGACGCGCGCGCAGGACATGCTGGCCCAGGCCTTCGCGATGACCGATGTGGCCCAGGAGCCGTGGGCTGCGGCCTGGCTCACCGCGCAGCTGGGCCACGTGGCATGGCACCAGGGCGCGCACGATCTGGCCCGCATGCGCTACGCCGAGAGCCTGCGCTTCTACCAGCAGAACAGCGTGCGCTGGGGCATCCCCGAGTGCCTAGAGGGGCTGGGCACGCTGCTGGCCCTGCACGCCCCCGCCCACGACGACGAGCGCGCCGTGCTGCTGCTGGCCGGGGCCGAGGCGCTGCGTCGCTCGCTGCGCCACGCCCGCCCCATGCCCCTGCGCGAGATCGTCCGGCAGGCGCTGGGCGCGCTGCGCGAGCGGCTGGGGGCCGATCACTTCGAGCTGCTCTGGGCCGAGGGGGTGCAGGCCCCGCTCGATGGCGCGGTGGCCGCCGCGCTGCGCGCCGCCATCGACGAGCAGCCGCGCGTGGCGGCCTGGCAGCCCTAGCGCGGCGGGATGGCCGCCGAGTAGTCGGTGGGCGTCAGCAGCCGATCCTCGATGCCGCCCACCATCACGCCGTGCTCGGCGTTGGTGATGCGCTTGATCTCCTTCCACTCCTCATCGGCCATGAAGGCGGCCCAGGCTGCTTTCATGGCTTCCTCGCTCTCCCAGGCCAGCAGATAGATGAACTCAAGGTGCAGGTCGCCCGTCCCCTCCCACATGGCCACGATCTGGAAGCCATAGCGCCGCATGATCCGCGAGGCGTGGTCGCGGAAGCGGGCGTGGAAGGCGGCCTTGTTGTGCTCGTAGATCTGGTAGGTGCGCAGCTGGTTGATCATCGGATGTCCCTTCTCCATGTGTGTTTGCTCGCGTGTATCTTGGGCGGAACTGCGCCCGCTGTCAAGGCGGCGGAATATCCGCGCCGATCGTCGACGTAGGGGCGGGTCTCGTACCCGCCCGCCATGAACGCGATGCGTGCCGTGCTGCGCCCAGCGCGTGGGGTTTCGATGATGGCGCTGGGGTCTCGATCCGGGCGGGCATACAACCTGCCCCCTACGTCTATGACGGGACTTCGCGATCATCGGGCCAGGGTGATGTCGACAATGGCCACGGTGATCCCTACCCACCCGGCCCATGCGGCGAAGGTGCCGCTCGTGCAAACTGGCCATATGCACGACCACGAGCCGCCTGCGCACCGCACGGGAACGCCGAACATTGGGGGGGCCAAGGGGGCCGCGCCCCCTGGCGGGGTTCACAGGGGCTGGCCCCTGTGCGCCGCCCGCGCAGGGCATCCACCCAGTACCCAACCACCACCGCGATAAACAAAGGCACACCCTGGCCGAATCAACGACAACGCATACGTTTACCAGAAACATCTGGGAAATCTGTAAAAAGTGATACTATATGGAGGGAAATTGTAAATGTAATATATGAATGAAAAATTGGCGCGTGTGGTATAATTTTCTGCTACATAACTCTATAGTGAATAATGAAACGCAATTTTTCATGAGATATACCATGTTATCAGTCTTATATATCATAAAAATAAGTATTTTGGTTGAATGGCATGTAGATTAATAGAATGGCATGTAGATCGACCGAAGGCCAGGGGGAAACGACCGCAGGCCGAGCAGCGCCGCCACCGCAGCTGGCGCGCCAGCGCTACCCCATGTTCATGCGCATCACCATCGCCACCGCCGCCCCGCAGGCCAGCAGCAGGCTGCACCGCCACCAGCCGTGCCACGCCGCGAAGGGCAGGAAGAATGCGCAGGCGAAGCCGATGTACATAATCAGAAGGTCTGGATCTACCCTGCTGCGCACGGTGATCGGCAGCGGCCAGAGCGCCAGCCACAGCGTGGAGTACGTGAACACGCCCAGCGTCATCAGCGCCAGCGTGGGCAGCGTGATCTGAGGATGCGTTGGCGGCGCGGGTGGCTGCGCCAGCTGCTGCGGCGAGAGATGCCGGGTCTTGCCTGTGCTCGCCTGCTTGGTACGGCCCCCGCAGTAGGGGCATGTCTCTAGTTCGCGGCGTATGCGCTGCTGGCATGTGCGGCATCTCATCGGCGTGCTCCAGGAGTAGCGACGTTTCCCCTGTGTTCTACGCGCCAGCAGCGCTAGGGTTGCACCTCGCCCGCCGCAAACCGCAGCGTGAAGGTGGTGCCCTGGCCCCTGCCCGCGCTGGTGGCCTCCACCGCGCCGCCCATCGAGGCCACCAGCGCGTGGACGATCGCCAGGCCCAGGCCGGTGCCGCCGGTGTCGCGGCTGCGCGACTTGTCGGCGCGGTAGAAGCGGTTGAACACCGCGTGCAGCTGCTCCGGCTCCAGCCCGTCGCCGGTGTCGCGCACGCGGATGACCACCTGCCCATCCTCCACCCCGCCGCTCAGCGTGATCGCGCCGTGGGCCGGGGTGTGCTGGATGGCGTTGCTGATGATGTTGTGCAGCACCTGGCGCATGCGCACCGCGTCCACCGGCAGCGGCGGCATGGCCTGCGTCTCGGCGTGCAGCGCGATCCGGCGCTCGTCGGCCATCAGCGCGAAGTCCTGCGCGGCCTCGTGGATAATCTCGGCCATGTCGGTGGGCTGGATGCTGAGCGGCAGGCGCTGGGCCTCGGCCAGGGCCAGCTCGTGCAGGTCGTTCACCAGGCGGATGAGGTGACGCGTCTGGCCGTAGAGGTTGGCGATCTCGGCCTCATCCAGCGGCAGCACGCCATCCAGTACGGCGCGCAGGTTGCCCTCCAGCACCGTCAGCGGGGTGCGCAGCTCGTGCGACACATCGGCCATCATGCTCTGGCGCAGCTCCTCGCTGCGCTGCAGCGCCGAGGCCATGTCGTTGAACGCGGCGTTGAGCGCGGCCATCTCGCGCGGCTCGCGCGCCCGCAGCGAGGTGGCGCGCACGTTGAAGTCGCGCATGGCGATCCGCCGGATATTCTCGGCCAGCTCTAGGAAGGGGTTCTGCGGCTGGTTCTTCGCCTTGTGGCCGATGAAGATGGCGTTCAGCATGATCAGCCCCAGCACCACGGCCAGCCGGGGCACAAATTCCCAGCGCAGGATGTGGCTCACCACCGCGCCGGGGGCCAGCAGATTCTCGGCGAACAGGATATAGTAGACTGGCCCCGCGATCAAGAACAGGATGGTGATCATGGCCACCACGATCCGCCAGGCGACGTTGAGGGTTTCCTTCATCGCTGCTCGCCCCCCACAAAGCGGTAGCCCACGCCGTACACGGTCTGGATATAGGTCGGCTGGTCGGGGTCGGCCTCGATCTTCTTGCGCAGGTTGCGCACGTGGGTGTCCAGGGTGCGGCCCATGCCCTCGTAGGCGTAGCCCAGCACCTTCTCCAGCAGCTCGTCGCGGGCCAGCGTGTGGCCGGGCTGGGCCATCAGCACCTGCAGCAGCTTGAACTCGGTGCGGGTCAGCTCCACCGCCGCGCCGTCTACCGTCAGGGTGTGCTGGGCCAGGTCGAGCCGCAGCCCGCCCGCCGCCAGCGCGCCGGGCAGCGCCGCGCCCTGCCCGAACTGCGAGCGCCGCAGCAGCGCCCGCACCCGCGCCACCACCTCGCGGGCGTTGAACGGCTTGGTGATGTAGTCGTCGGCCCCCAGCTCCAGCCCCACGATCTTGTCGGTGTCCTCTACCCGCGCGGTCAGCATGATGATCGGCGTGGCCGCCAGCGCCGCGTCGGCCCGCACCTGCCGCGTGATCTCCCAGCCGTCGTGGTCGGGCAGCATCAGGTCGAGCACCACCACGTCGGGGCGCTGGGTGCGCAGCAGCCGCAGGGCGTCGCCGCCGGTGTGGGCCACCAGCACATCGTACCCAGCCTGCTCGATGTAGCCCCGCAGCACCTTGGTGATCGAGTGGTCGTCGTCGACGATCAGCACGCTTGCTCGTGTGGACATGGTCTTTCCTATCGGTCTTTGTCTTGCCGCTATGTGGGTATTCTATCCGATTCGCGCATCCTGCACCGGCGGGGTTGCGCGAGAACTATATGGGTTGCTCGTCTTCGAGCCTCTTCGCGTCTCTGCGCTCTACATTTCCCAGCTCCTTGGAGCCTTGGTGGTAAACGGTTCTCGCCTCATATAGTGTCATATTCATGAGCGGGGCTTCTGGATCCGACAAAGCACACAAATGGCGTGCCATGCCATATACAAAGGATTACATCATCCAAGAGCGCTCCCTGCACATCATTTGCGCTAAACTAAGATCGCGGTCTACCTGCCCACCCATCCCATGCGGCGAAGGTGCCATTCATGTTTTGATGGCCATATGCACGAACACCAGGAGCCTGCATTCGGTATAGGAATGCTACAAATTGGGGGATCGAAGGGGGTTACACCCCCTCGCAGGGTTCCTAGGGGCTGGCCCCTAGGCGCTGCCCGCGCAGGGCATCCACCCACCAACCAAGCGGAACCGTCATCATTGAGGCTGCAGCCGGTTACCCCAACCGGGCAACGCTCCAAGCATTGCCTACGGTCGGGACGACCGCGAACCGACGCGGAGACACTCGAACCATGACACCATGTTGTCCTCCTACGCCACCGCCTCGGCGCGGAACTGCAGCGCGTAGAGCGCCGCGTAGCGCCCGCCCAGCGCCATCAGCTCCTCGTGGGTGCCCAGCTCGGCCACGCGGCCCTGCTCCATCACTACGATCCGGTTGGCCGCCCTGATCGTGCTCAGCCGGTGCGCGATCATCACCGTGGTGCGCCCGCGCATCAGTCGGTCGAGCGCCTGCTGCACCAGCTGCTCCGACTGGTTGTCCAGCGCGCTGGTGGCCTCATCCAGCAGCAGGATGCGCGGGTTCTTCAGGATGGCGCGGGCGATCGCCACGCGCTGGCGCTCGCCGCCGCTCAGGCGCGCGCCGCGCTCGCCCACCACCGTGTCGTAGCCCTGCGGCAGCCCCACGATGAACTCGTGGGCGTTGGCCGCCCGCGCCGCCGCCTCGATCTCGGTGTCGCTGGCATCCAGCCGACCGTAGCGGATGTTCTCGCGCACCGTGCCGCCGAACAGCATGGTCTCCTGCGGCACCAGGCCGATCTGGCTGCGCAGGCTCTGCTCGCTCACGTCGCGGATGTCGTAGCCGTCGATCTTCACCTGGCCGGATGTGGGGTCGTAGAAGCGCGGGATCAGGTTCATCAGCGTGCTCTTGCCCGCGCCGCTCGCGCCCACCAGCGCCACGATCTCGCCGGGCGCGATGCTCAGCTCGATCTCGCGCAGCACGGCGGGCGCTTCGCCCTCGGCATCGGCGGCCTGGCCCGCGTAGGCGAACGATACGCCCCGGAAGCTGATGCCGCCACGGATCGCGGGAAGCTCCACCGGGTGCCGGGCCTCCACCACCGTGGGCTGCTCGTCGATCAGCTCGAACACGCGGCCCATCGCGCCGAAGGCCTGCTGGGCCTCGCCGTAGACCTGGGCGATGCCGAAGCAGCTGGTGGCGATCTGGATGCCGTAGATCAGGAAGCTGGTGAGCAGCGGCAGGGTCATGCTGCCGTCGATCACCTGCCTGCCTGCGAACCACAGCACGGCGGCCAGCGAGCCGAAGCCGATCAGCATCATGCCGCTGCCAAAGCCCGCGCGCAGCGCCGTCATCCGCAGGGCCGAGCGCAGGTTGCTGGCCAGGTCGGCGGCGAAGCGCTGGTACTCGTAGCCCTCGCGGGCGAAGCTCTTCACCACGCGGATGCCCGAGATGCCCTCCTCGGCGGTCACGGTGGCGCGGGCCAGCTCATCCTGCACGCCTGCGCTCAGCTTCTCCAGCTGCTTGCCCATCACCAGCGCCAGCCCCACCACCACCGGCAGCATGCCCAGCAGGAACAGCGTCAGCGAGGTGTTCATGGCCAGCACGATCGCCAGCGCGCCCACCAGCCCGATGGTCTGGCCTAGCAGCGTGGTGGCGCTGGTCGTCACCAGCGTGCGCACCAGCGTCACATCGCTGGAGAGCCGCGAGACCAGCTCGCCGGTGCGGTGCCGCCCGAAGAAGTCGAGCGACAGCGTGGTGAGCCGCCCGTAGAGCTGGGTGCGCAGGTCGTAGACCACGCGCTCGCCGATCGAGCCGAGCGCGTAGCTCTGCACGAAGCCGCCCGCCGCCATCACCACGAACAGCCCCACCAGCCCCAGCGCAAAGCTGTTCAGCTGGCCGTAGTCGCCCTGCTCTAGCACCTGCCCGATCTGCTGGCCGATCATCAGCGGGAAGGCCAGCCCCACGCCGCTGGTCAGCAGCAGCCCCAGCAGGGCCAGCGCGATCCGCCAGCGCTGCGGCCCCAGCATGGCCAGCATCCTGCGCCACGGCGGCAGCGCCTTCGCGCCGCTGTTTGCAGGCGCGGCGGTCGGGATACGTATCAGTGTTCGCTCCATCGGTGTCTCGCTTTCGTCTCGGCCATCCGCGCCATCCGCAGGTGGGATGTGCCCAGCATAGCGGCCAATTCTCAAGACCATGTCAAGAAGACCTTGAGCAAAGTTCAAGGTTTGTGAGGGGGGCATTTACCACGAAGACGCGAAGATGCGAAGGGGACAAAGAGGTGAGCGCTACGTACCACGAAGACGTGAAGACGCGAAGGGGACAAAAAGTCATAGAAAGAGCGCTAGGCCCAGCCCTACCCACCCGGCCCATGCGGCGAAGGTGCTATTCGCGCAAACTGGCCATATGCACGAACACCAGCGGCTGGGGGATGGCACGGGAACGCTCAAAATTGCGGCTCTAAGGGGCATCGCCCTCAACAGGTGTCACTTTTTTGTGCGGGGCTTCTCGATGCGGTATATGACGAAAGAACGCGTGCCAAGCTATGCACCGCATGTGAGATTGAGAATCTCATCCACCTGGCCCATGCGGCGAAGGTGCCGCTTGGGTTTTGATGGCCATGTGCACGAACACCAGCGGCTGGGGGATGGCACGGGAACGCTCAAAATTGGGGTTCCAAGGGGCATCGCCCCTGGCGGGGGTTCCGGGGGCTGGCCCCCGGACGCCGCCCGCGCAGGGCATCCACCCACCGAACACGTATCACCGCTATCGCTGATGGGAAACACCTCGAAAAAGTGACACCATGTGAGGGCCACGACCTCTGGCGGGGTTCCTAGGGGCTGGCCCCCGGACGCCGCCCGCGCAGGGCATCCACCCACCGAACACGTATCACCGCTATCGCTGATGGGAAACACCTCGAAAAAGTGACACCATGTGAGGGGCATCGCCCCTGGCGGGATTCCTAGGGGCTGGCCCCTGTGCGCCGCCCGCGCAGGGCATCCAACTAAGCAGCAACGCGCTTGTGGATGGCGCACAAAAAACCAAGGCGCTAGGCTAGCATGCGGCGCAGCAGCCGCTCGTAGGGCTGGGCGTCGAACACCAGCTCGGGCATGTGGGTGAAGGCCACCGGCCCGCCCTCGTAGGGCTGGTAGCTCGACTCGATATCGAACGCGCGCCAGATATAGCGTTCGCCCCGCCGCTCCACAGCGGCGGTGATCGCGCCGCAGCTCAGGTGGGCGCACTCGGGGCATACCAGCAGCGCGCGCCGCCCGCTCTCCAGCTCGGGCGGGCGCTGCAGCAGCAGGTGCGCGGCGGCCTCGGCGGCCAGCCATGCCCAGGCCTCGCCCGGCCAGCCGAAGGGCGCGATGTAGTCCATATGCCCCGGCGGCGGCTGGCCGGGCGGCACCAGCAGCTCGGCCAGCCGCCGCCCGTCGATGGTGATATCGAGATACTGGCGCGCGCCGCGCCGCTGCGGGCCGAGGCCCAGCGTGCTAATGTGCTGCATGGCCCCCCCGCGCTACAGGATGCGGTACTCGTAGTCGCCGTCGTGCCAGCGCATGTAGTTCTCGTGCCACTCGATGCTCTGGCGCAGCTTGTCCACGCTGATCCCCAGCGCCTGCGCCGCCAGCTCGCAGGCCACATCTGCGCCCGCGTCGCCCACGCGGCTGCGGGCCTCCAGAAACACCCCCACCACCAGCCATGTTGATGGCTCGCCCGGCCCATGCCAGTAGTGGCCCCGCCCCTCGATCTCCTGCCCGTCGGCCACGCTGAACGTGTAGACCTGGCCGCCCGCCTCCACCGCTGCATCACGGAAGTAGGTCTGCTGTTCGCTCATTCCATGCTCCTCTGTGTGGCAATATCCCACCTTACACAAAAAAGGCCCCTGTACGGGGGAAGAACGTGCGCATATGGGCAAAATGGTGCGGAGATCGGCGGGGGCGAGAAACTCGGGGAATATTAGGAGGGGGCGAACACTCGGAGGGGATCTGCAGTGCCCATCGACCGCACGCCCTGTGCGCGTGTGGTTGATGGGCAGCGCGGTCGCTAGTCAGCCGTATTTTCTTGCGCCACAATTAGCTTCTGCAGCTCATCGCGCACGGCTAGCGCGGTGCGGCCAGTGGTCTGCGTTATCTCGGGGTGGCCCTCGACGCGGCCACGGAACTGCACGCCCATCTGCCAGATAAACGCGGCGTAGTCAATATCATTGATGCTAAAGCGATAGATCCGGCCTGCGCGGTGGACACTCTTGGTAGATTTAAACATGCTCTCTCCTCAGCACCTGTGAAGGTGGCACTATGCCGTGGCATCAGCCTATGCTGGGTAGATGATGTCTTGCTCGGGGGTGGCAGGCTGATCAGGGTGCCACGAGCGGTAGATCGACCAGGGCCACTCGATCCGCCGGAGGATGCCGTCGCAGTCGGGGTAGGCGCAGATGTGGACGGTGTGCGGCTTGGCGTGGCGCTTGCCCGATGGAGATGCGACGGTTCGCACGCTGCCGGCCAGGTAGGCGCGGTGGCAATGGCTACACCACGACCAGCTTGGGCTAAAGGCTGCGAGAAATGGCTGGGGGATGTCGGAATGCTTGATCATAACGGGTTCTCCGGTGGTCGTGGTGTGGGTGGCGCTTGCCATCAGCGGCAAGCGGTGGGGTAGCCCTGGCGCTACTTTTTGGGCGGGGCGATCTGCTTCGCGGCCTCGATCGCCCGCTTTTTCTCCGCAGCCGCTGCGGCCTCGGTCTGCTTCTGCGCCGATTTCTTGTGCTTATCTTTGGGTGATTTGTCTCCCATGGGGCTACCTCTTTCGCTTTCTGCGCACGGCGTTATAGGTGCGCGAGAAGACATGGATCTGCCCTCGGCAGCGCTGTGCACGGCGGATGGGGAGCAGCATATGATGCTGGTGGGTACGATGGCCTGCGGCGATCATGCGAGGACAAGGCATAGAACCCAGTTCGTCCATAGTTCGCAGACCGCTTGAGGGTGACTCAGGCGCTAGGCGATGATTTGGGGGCACGCAACCCGTGCTAGGTGGGCGGAGAGCAAGTGGTTACGGCTAGTATACCACGTTGCGGGAGATCGTGGTTGGCGGGGCTGCCCTGTGTGGTGCCTTCATGGCATGGGCTGGGGGACCGCTGCGGTGCCATGGCGGTAAGTGCGGCGCGCAGGTGGGCCTCGGCTGGTGGTCCGCCGAGGCCCGCGCTGGTCAGAAACATGCCCCGGCGCGCTAGGCCCGGATGCCCAGCGCCTCCAGCAGCTGGCGGTCGTCGCGCAGCGCCACCTTGGCCACCTGCACAAAATCCTCCACCCAGTCATCCAGCTCGTCGATGGCCGCATCGCGCAGCTCGGTGGCCTTCTGATTGTCGCTTTGCTCTTGGAGATGCGCGTTGTGTGCGGCGGCGAGCGCATTCACATCGGCCAGCGCGGCGGCGATGCGCTCGGGGGTGATGTTTAGCTTCGCTAGTTTTGCCATATCATCGGGCTGCTGTACGACATTCTCATAGAAGCGTTTGGCCTGCTCTATCCAAGCAAGCAGTGCACCTTTGCGCCGCCCATAGAGATCAAGAGATGCAACGGTGTTGCTGTGTTTTAATGCGACGCGGGCGAGTTCGAGGATGGGCATATAGCTCGATTTTGCCTGTTCCCAAGCAGTTTCTATTGCGGTGCTGGCAGATCGTTGTTCGCTTACCTCACGCTGCTGGATGCGCGTTAGCTCATATGCCTTATCGTAGAGTGCCTGACCAATGGACATGGCTGCGGCATCATAGCCGTTCTGGGCCAGCAGCGCAGATATAGTGGGGTTCGCTTGTGAATTGGTGATGAGGATGCGCGCTCGCTCTAGGGAGCCGAGGATGCTATTGCGACTGGGGATTGTTGCCATGCGTTGCTCCTTTTGATCATAGCCAATAGCCGTTTTGGGCCCGCTACCGTGGTCGTCTGGCCCGCTACCGTGGTCGTCTGGCCCGCTACCGTGGTTGTCTGGCCCGCTACCGTGGTTGTCTGGCCCGCTACCGTGGTCGTCTGGCCCGCTACCGTGGTTGTCTGGCCCGCTACCGTGGTCGTCTGGCCCGCTACCGTGGTCGTCTGGCCCGCTACCGTGGTCGTCTGGCCCGCTACCGTGGTCGTCTGGCCCGCTACCGTGGTCGTCTGGCCCGCTACCGTGGTCGTCTGGCCCGCTACCGTGGTCGTCTGGCCCGCTACCGTGGTCGTCTGGCCCGCTACCGTGGTCGTCTGGCCCGCTACCGTGGTCGTCTGGCTCTATTGAGTGGGAGTTGCTCGTGGCCCCGTTGGGGAGGAGGGGCGGCTGTTTCTGACAGGGGAATAGTAGCATGTCGCTAGGCAGATAGCAAGGATTCTTCGCATCCCAAAGGGGATGATCACATGTGCGCAAACATCGAGGGGCATCACCCTCACATGGTGTCACTTTTTCGAGGTGTTTCCCATCAGCGATGGCGGTGGTGGTGGTGGTGTGGGTGGATGCCCTGCGCGGGCGGCGCCTAGGGGCTAGCCCCTAGGAACCCCACCAGGGGGCATCGCCCCCTTGGAACCCCCAATGTTGAGCATTCCCGTGCTGTTACCTAGCGGCTGGTGTTCGTGCATATGGCCATCAAGACGTGAGCGGCACCTTCGCCGCATGGGCCGGGTGGGTAAGGTTGGGTGATACCTCTTTTCAGACTGGTTTGCAAGCGATGATGCGCTGTGCATGATCGGCACGCGGGTTTTCACGATGTGCCACATCCGCCGCATGGGCCGGGTGGGGCGGTGTGGACAACGATCACGCATTGCGGCATCGGGCCTGGGGCGATGTCCGCAATGATGCACAACGGGTGTAGGGGCGGACCTCGTGTCCGCCCACGCCGTAGGCATCGGCATCATCGATCACACCTCCGATGCATGCGATGCTCACGGTGCGGAGCGCATCGCCATAGGCGGGCACGAGGTCTGCATTCCCCATTTCCGATGCCTCATTCCCTCTTTTCGGCATCGGCCCGCTTCTCGTAGTAGTCGTATGTGCCATCGCTGTGGGCGGGCTGGTAGCCCGCGCGCTCGTAGGTGCGCTGGGCCGGGTTGCCGTGGTAGACCCCCAGCGCCAGGTGCGCGAAGCCCTGCGCGGCGGCGTCCTGCTCGAACTGGGCCAGCAGCGCCGCGCCCAGGCCCTGCCGCCGCCACGCGGGCGCGACATACAGCGAGGCCAGCGTGGCCGTGCCGCCCTCGGCCTGCCAGAAGCAGTGGCCCGCCGCCTGCCCCTGGCGCTCGGCGATGAACATACGCGGCAGGTTCTCGGTCCACTGGCGCAGCAGCGCGGCGGTGGCGCTGCGCCAGCGCGGCTCGGCCTGCGGCTCGATCTCCTGGATGTAGGCTAGCTCGAAGCGGTAGACGGCGGGCAGATCGGTGGGGATGGCTCGGCGGATGTGGAAGGGGCTGGTGGGCATGTGGGTTCCTTGGGATGAGCTCGGAATGCAGCGCTATGATACCGCAGCATTGGCCAGCGGCAAAGCGAGGGGCCGGGCACTGCATGTGCCCGGCCCCTCGCTTTGCCCAGAAGGGGCTTAGTCGTCGTTCTTGTGGCTCTGCCGCCCGGCCTGCTGGTGCTGCTCGCGGCTGCCGCCGCGGGTCGAGGAGTTGCCCTGGCCCTCGTCGCTATCCTGCTGGCGGGCCTGGCCGCCCTTGCGCCCGATCTCGGCCATGTGCTCGCGATCCTCGCTCACGGCCTCGCCGCCCTTGCGCCCGGCCTCGCGGGCCTCCTCGCTGGTGAACTCGTGGGCGGTGCCGCGCTCGTGGGCGGCCTGGCCGCCCTTGCTGGCGATCTCGCGCTGCTTCTCCTCGTCCATCGCCGCGAACCCGCGCTCGTTGTTCTGGTTATTCTTCTGCGCCATGGTCTCTCTCCTTTGAATGTGCGTGGCCGACAGCGTCGCCGACCTGCCGCCAAACGGTGCAGCGGGCGTGCCAGGATGTGGCCAGAATCGGGCGCTCGGCGACGAGTTTGCGCGGGCGCTCTGGCAAGGTCGCGCCTGCTTGGCATTAGGGCGGGCTGGAGCGGCATGGAACTTGCAGAGCTTCGCGCGACAAACTCTATGCAGAATAGCGAGGTCTCTATGCACGCGCCGTTATGCTGGTGGCAGCAGGGTGTCTTCTACGAGCTGATCGTCCGCTCGTTCCAGGATAGCGATGGCGATGGGAGCGGCGACCTGCCGGGCTTGATCGCGCGGCTCGACTATCTGCAGTGGCTGGGCGTGGATGTGGTCTGGATCTCGCCGATCTACGCCTCGCCCATGGCCGAGGGCGGCTACGATGTGGCCGACTACACGGCGGTGAACCCGCTCTACGGCAGCCTGGATGACCTAGACCGGCTGATCGCCGAGGCCCACGATCGCGGCATGCGGGTGATCATTGACTTTGTGCCCAACCACACATCCGACCAGCACCCGTGGTTTCAGCAGGCGCGGGCCTCGCGCGATTCGCCCCGCCGCGACTGGTACCTGTGGCAGGATGCCGGGCTGGGCGGCAGGCTGCCGAACAACTGGGTCAGCTCGTTTGGCGGCAGCGCGTGGGCCTGGGACCATGTGGCGCAGCAGTACTACTACCACGCCTTTTTGCCCGAGCAGCCCGATCTGAACTGGCGCAACCCGGCGGTGCAGGCAGCTGTGGCCGACGCGATGCGCTTCTGGCTCGATCGCGGGGTGGATGGCTTTCGCATGGATGCGATCTGGCATATGCTCAAAGATGATAAGCTGCGCGACAACCCGCCCAACCCAGGGTTCGCGCCAGGGCAGCACCCCGATGAGCGCGTGCAGTCGGTGTACACGCGCAACCTGCCCGAGGTGCATGCGGTGATCGCGCAGCTGCGGCGGGTGATGGATGCCTACAGCGATCGGCTGCTGGCGGGCGAGCTGTACCTGCCGCCCGAGGAGATGGCGCGCTACTACGGCGCGCACGCGCCCGAGCTACACCTGCCGCTGAACCTTCAGCTGACCGCGCAGACCGTGTGGACGCCCGAGGCCATCGCTGGCCTGATCGAGGCCTACGAGCGGGCGCTGCCGGTGGGCGGCTGGCCCAACTGGATGCTGAGCACCCACGACAACGCGCGCATCGCCAGCCGGGTGGGCGAGGCCCAGGCCCGCGTGGCCGCCATGCTGCTGCTGACCATGCGCGGCACGGTGGCCATCTACTACGGCGACGAGCTGGGCATGCCCAACACCGACATCCCGCCGGAGCTGGCGCAGGATGTGTTTGAGCGCATGGTGCCCGGCCTAGGCCGCGACCCTGGGCGCACGCCCATGCTGTGGGATGATAGCCCGCATGCCGGGTTCACCACGGGCCGCCCGTGGCTGCCGCTGGGCGACCACGCGGCGCGCAATGTGGCCGCCCAGCGCCGCGACCCAGGCTCGCTGCTGGCGCTCTACCGCAGCCTGATCGCGCTGCGCCGCCAGGAGCCGACGCTGGTGGAGGGCACCTACGCCACGGCCCAGCGCGACGAACAGGTGCTGGCCTACTGGCGCGTGGGCGAGCGTGGCAGGCTGCTGGTGGCGCTGAACATGGGCGGCTTGCCCGCCAGCCTGGCGCTGCCGCGTGGGACCACGGGGCGCATCCTGCTCTCTACCGCGCTCGACCGCGCGGGCGACGCCGTGGCGGAGATTGTGCACCTGCGCGGCGACGAGGGCCTGATCATCAGCTGCGCGTAGGGTGGAAACACCGCTGCGCCGCCTGCCGGGCATGGCGGGCGGCGCAGGTTGTCTAGCGCGTTTGGCCGCTGGCCTGGCTGTCCAGCCAGCGGTGCAGCGGCTCTAGCCCCAGGCCCACGCCGAACCACAGCGGCGCGTAGTCGATGCGGGTGAGCCCGCGCCAGTGCCAGCGGGTCTTGTCGCGGTAGTCCCATGGGATGTGCCCGGTCGCCCGCTGGATGAGCCACCCCGTGATCGTCTCCATGCCCATTATGCCGAGGGCGTAGATCAGGCCGCGCTGCCACCAGCGGTAGTGCTTGGCCAGCAGCCGCAGGTGGAGAGGCTCGTACAGCGGGGCGATCAGCCCGTAGATCGGGAACATCCACCAGGATGTCTGCGCCGGGAGCCGCCAGTCGATCGGGCGCTTGCGGGGGATGCCGGTCCAGATGATCTCCATACACCACCCGAGCAGTCCGTAGATACAGAATCGCAGGTTCAAGGTATCCTCTCTCTCGCCGTTCGGGCTGTTGGCTGCGCATCGGGCTGAAGCGGCGGGTGCTACATAGTGATGCCATCCGGCGCATAGAGCGCCGTTGGCCCCTGCGCGGATGGCATCTGCGGTTATAGGCTGCGGGGTTTACTGGTCGTTCTTGTGGCTCTGCCGCCCGGCCTGCTGGTGCTGCTCGCGGGTGCCGCCGCGAGTCGAGCCGCCCTGCTCCTGATCGTCGTCGCTGTTCTGCTGGCGGGCCTGGCCGCCCTTGCGCCCGGCCTCGCGGGCCTCCTCGCTGGTGAACTCGTGGGCGTTGCCGCTCTCGTGGGCGGCCTGGCCGCCCTTGCTGGCGATCTCGCGCTGCTTCTCCTCGTCCATCGCTGCGAAGCCGCGCTCGTTGTTCTGGTTATTCTTCTGCGCCATGATCCTGCTCCTCTGTGTATCGTGCCGACGGGATTGTCGGCTAATCGCTAGGCAGTTTTGCAGAGGCCGTGCCAGTGCCGGCCCTTTAGCGGCCTTCCGGTAGCGATTTTGCGGCGGGTTGATCTGCCCATGATGAAAATACGTGTGGCAGGGATGTATTTAGCCCATGCTCTGGCATGCTCCTTGCACGGGGATGCGCCCCAGTGGCTCAGCATGGTCGGAGCTACACGCACAGCATCATAAGGAGCATGAAGATGAAACGGACAACCTTCTTTGGCACGATAGCATTGGCCCTGGCGCTTGCGCTGAGCGCGTGCGGCGGTGGCAGCGGTACGAACAACTCCGGCAGCGGCACGGGCGGCGGGGCGAGCAGCACGGCCACCGGCTCGGACATGGGTGGCGGCACCGGTGGCACCACCACGCCCTAAAGCCCCTGCCTGGCGCAGGATGGGCTATCCGTCTCTCCGGTGGTAGGCCGATCTGCCACCGGAGCCGTCTTTTCTGCAGGGCAATACGCTAGAGGAAAGGAGCTGCCGTGGTCGCCTTTGGCTTTCACGCATCGCACGAGCAGTTTGCGCCCAGCCAGCTGCTGCGCTACGTGCAGGAGGCCGAGCAGGCTGGGTTCACCCGCGCGATGTGCTCGGATCACTTCTACCCCTGGAGCGTCGGGCAGGGCCAGTCGGGGTTCGCGTGGTCGTGGCTGGGCGCGGCCCTGCAGGCCACCAGCCTGCCCTTGGGCGTGGTCACCACGCCCGGGTACCGCTATCACCCGGCGGTGCTGGCTCAGGCCGGGGCGACCCTGGCCGAGATGTTCCCTGGCCGCTTTTGGGTGGCGGTGGGCAGCGGCGAGCTTCTGAACGAGCATATCACCGGCGAGGCCTGGCCGCCCAAGCCCGAGCGGAACGCGCGGCTGAAGGAGTGCGCCGAGATCATGGGCGCGCTGTGGGCTGGCGGCCATGTGACCCACCGTGGCCTGGTGACGGTGGTGGACGCCCAGCTCTACACCCGCCCGGCCCAGCCGCCGCCGCTGGTGGGCGCTGCAATCACGCCGGAGACTGCCGCCTGGCTCGGGGGCTGGGCCGACGCGCTGATCACCGTGAGCCAGCCCAGGCAGCGGCTGCGTAAGGTGGTAGATGCCTTCCGCGCCGGGGGCGGCGAGGGCAAGCCCATGTACCTCCAGGCGCATGTCTCCTACGCCAGCACCATGGCCGAGGCCCAGGCGGCGGCCCAGGCGCAGTGGCGTACCAATGTGTTCCCCAGCGCGGTGCTGGCCGAGCTGCCCATGCCCGAGCACTTCGACGCGCTCGCCGCGACGGCCCGGCCAGAGCTGCTGGGGGAGGCCATCCGCATCTCCCCCGACCTGGCCCAGCACTGCGCCTGGCTGGAGGAGGATATCGCGCTGGGGTTTGATGCGATCTACCTGCACAACGTAGGCGTAAACCAGAGCGCGTTCATCGAGGCATTTGGCGGTCGTGTGCTTTCGGAGTTCGACTGACTGGCGGTGAGGTGGCCTATGCAGCCAGCCATAGCGGTGGCCCGCATGGGCTGGAGATAAAGCCATGAGCGATCGCGCGGCCATGCGCCCGGTGCCCTTCCCCACAGCGGCGGGCCTGTTCCTAGGGATGGGCATCGGGGGCTTCTTCGACGGGATTGTGCTGCATCAAATCTTGCAGCTGCACCATCTTCTGAGCAGCGCGGGCTACCCGCCAACCAGCGCGGCGAACCTCAAGTTCAACATGCTATGGGATGGTCTGTTCCATATGCTGACCTACATCTTCGTGATCATCGGCCTGGGGCTGCTATGGCGGGCTGCGCGGCGCGCCCATATCGCATGGTCGGGGAGGCTGTTGGGCGGCACGCTGCTGATGGGCTTTGGTCTCTTCAACCTGGTGGAGGGGGCGGTTGACCACCACATCCTCGGCATCCACCATGTGAATGAGACCGCGCCGCCTGCGCAGTGGCTGTACTGGGATGTGGCGTTCCTGATCTGGGGTGCGCTGATGCTCGGGGGCGGCTGGGCGCTGTGGCGCGGCGTGCCTGCCAGCTGACAGCCTAGGGCTGGTAGGGGCCGATCGCCGCGGTAAGCTCCTGGCGGAACAGGCCGAAGACCTCGGCCAGCGCTGCGGGCGTGTAGTGGGCGTTCAGGCCGCTGGGGTTGGGCAGCACCCACACCAGCGTATCGCCTAGCGGCTGGGGCTGGCGGCCCAGCTGGGCCTTGGGCTGCTGGAAAGCAGTGCGGTAGGCCGTGATGCCCAGCACAGCCAGGGCGCGGGGCTGATACTGCGCCACCTTGGCCCGCAGCGCCTCACCGCCCGCCACGATCTCGGCGGGCGACAGCTCGGCGGCAGTGGCGGTGGTGCGCGCGGCGATGTTGGTGATACCAAGGCCGTAGTCCAGCAGCTCGTGCTCCTCGGATGGGTGCAGCTGGCGTGGGGTGAAGCCCGAGCGGTGCAGCGATGGCCAGAAGCGGTTGCCGGGGCGCGCGAAGTGGTTGCCGGTGATCGCCGAGTACAGGCCGGGGTTGATGCCGCAGAACAGCACCCACAGGTGCGGCTGGATGATGTCGCTGGTGCCCTTGCCAGCTGCGGCCTGCAGCTCGTGGGCGCGGGGCGTGCTTCGTTTTGCCATAGTGTTATGCGAGCGCGATCTGAAACAGCGGCAGCGTGCGGCCTGGGATGCTGGCCGAGGGCCGTGTGCCCACCAGCGCCGCACCCATGCGCTCATAGAAGGGCGCGGCGTGCGGGTCGGCCTGGATGATCATGGTGCGGTAGCCGAGCGCGGCGGCAGCGCTGCGGGCGTGCTCGAACAGCCGCCGCCCCAGCCCCGCGCCGATGTGGCTGGGCGCGAGGAACAGGGCATCGAGCTCCACCTCGCCGCCCTCGGCGGGTGCGAGCGTGGCGAACCCGGCGAGCAGATCGCCATCCCACAGGCAGAAGGTGGGGCGGCTGGCGATCTGCTCGGGGGATATGGCCAGCTCCGCCGCGCAGGCTGCCATGAAGGCCGCGTCGTAGCCCCAGTGCGCCTTCGACGCTAGGGCGATGGCGCTGAGCGTCGTGGCATCCTCGGGGCGAGCGGGGCGGATGCTGATCTGGCTGGCTGGATTTGGCATGGCCGCATTATAGCATGGCCGTCGGGGCCGATTGGGCGGCGCGTGGGCCAAGCGCAAGGCCTATGCGCTCTCGATCCGGCAGTGTTTTTACCACCAAGACTCCAAGACACCAAGGGAGAAAAGGAACGAATACCACGAAGGCGAACGATGAGCTCCCCAGCATACCGTGCTGGGAAGAAGCGTAGACTATGGGCCAATAGAACGCTTAACCTGTTTTTAAATGTTCTATGATAGTGCGATAACATCCCTTCGGTAGGATGTGGGCTGTGATATTTGCAACAGATGTCACAAAGTATTCGATACTCAGGCCCCTACTGCCACAAGGAGATTGCACCGATGGGTGGTCGCGACGAAGTCGACAAGTGGGTGATTCGCTCGAATGACGGCGCTGGCGAGACGTTTCAGCATATTGTAGAGCGGAAGCTCAGCCGACGCTCGTTCCTGAAGGGCGCGGCGCTCTCGTCGGCGGCGCTGATCGCGGGCATAACCGCGCCCGAGCTGGCCGAGATCGAGGCGGCGCAGCGGGGCGGGCTGCAGTTCGCTGCGGTGAAGCCGACCGACCCCAAGCTGGACGAGGTGCGGGTGCCCGAGGGCTACTACGCGCGCACGCTCATCCGCTGGGGCGAGCCGCTGACCGCCGATGCGCCCAACCACGATGTCTACCACCAGACGCCCGCCGCGCAGGCCAAGCAGTTTGGCTACAACTGCGACTTCGTCGGCTTCCTGCCCCTGCCGCTCGGCTCGAAAAGCTCGGATCGTGGCGTGCTGGTGGTCAACCACGAGTACACCAACGAGGAGCTGATGTTCCCGGCTTACGACCCTAAGAAGCCGACCCGCGCCCATGTGGATGTGTGCGTGCAGGCCCACGGCATGTCGGTGGTGGAGATCCAGCGGGCCGCTGACGGCAGCTGGATGCCTAGCCGCAGCTCGTCGTACAACCGCCGCGTGACTGGCGACACCCCGCACCGCGTGAGCGGCCCGGCGGCTGGCCACGCCTGGCTGCGCACCAGCGCCGACCCCGAGGGCACCACGGTGCTTGGCACGCTCAACAACTGCGCGGGCGGCAAGACGCCCTGGGGCACCGTGCTGAGCGGCGAGGAGAACTTCCACCAGTACTTCGGCAACCTGGGCGCGCTGCCCAAGGATGACCCCCGCGCCGCCGCGCATCAGCGCTACGGCCTGCCCACCGGCTCGTCCGAGCGCAGCTGGGAGGCGTTCTACGACCGATTCGACCTTGCCAAAGAGCCGAACGAGGCCTTCCGCTTCGGCTGGGTGGTGGAGATCGACCCCTACGACCCGACCATGACGCCGATCAAGCGCACGGCGCTGGGCCGCTTCCGCCACGAGGGTGCCACGATCGAGATCGCGCCCAGCGGCCAGGTGGTAGCCTACATGGGCGACGACGCGCAGTTCGAGTATGTGTACAAGTTCGTCTCGCGCGGGCGCTACAACCCCAACGACCGCGCGGCCAACATGGGCCTGCTGGATGACGGCACGCTCTACGTGGCCAAGTTCAACGACGACGGCAGCGGCCAGTGGCTGCCGCTGGTCTACGGCCAGGGGCCGCTCACCGAGGCCAACGGCTTTGGCTCGCAGGGCGATGTGCTGGTGAAGACACGGCAGGCCGCCGACGCGCTGGGCGCGACCAAAATGGACCGCCCCGAGGATGTGGAGGGCAACCCGGCCAACCGCAAGATCTACGTGGTGTGCACCAACAACACCGCCCGCGCCACCGAGGGCAAGCCCGGCACCGATACGGCCAACCCGCGCGCCAAGAACGAGACCGGCCACGTGATCGAGATCACCGAGGCCAAGAACGATCACGCCTCGACCTCGTTCAGCTGGGATATCTTCCTGCTGGCGGGTCGGCCCGAGGATCCCTCGACCTACTTCGCCGGGTTCGATAAGAGCAAGGTCAGCCCGATCGGGGCGGTCGACAACATCGCCTTCGATCTGGCGGGCAACGCCTGGATCGCCACCGACGGCGCGCCGCGCGCCATCAAGCTGAACGACGGCCTGTTCGCCGTGCCGGTGCAGGGCGCGGAGCGCGGCCACGTGCAGCAGTTCTTCTCCACCGTCACCGGGTCGGAGGTGTGCGGGCCGGAGTTCAGCCCGGACAACCGCACGCTGTTCCTGGCCATCCAGCATCCCGGCGAGGGCGGCACCTTCGAGAACCCGATTAGCACCTGGCCCGACCGTGTGGGCCTGCCGCGCCCGAGCGTGATCTACATCGGGGCCTGGGATGGCCGTGTGATCGGTCGCTAGGTATCGGCTTCGACAAAGCACCGCAGGGGATTTTGTTCCCCTGCGGTGCTTTTTTGTATCGTGCGCCGCGCGGCTAGATGCGCGCCACCGACTGGCGCTCGATCAGGCGGCAGGCCAGCGACACGCGGATGGAGGTGCGCTCGGGCGCGGCGGCACGCTCGATCAGGCGGCGCACCGCCAGCGCGGCCAGCTCGGCGGCCTCGATGCGCACGGTGGTGAGCGGCGGCGAGAGGTAGGCCGAGGTGGCGATGTCGTCGAACCCCACCACCGACAGATCATGCGGGATGCGCAGCCCAGCCTCCTGCACGGCCCGCATCACGCCCATGGCCGCCAGGTCGTTGGCGCAGAACACGGCGGTGAAATCCAGCTGCTTTTTGGCCAGGCGCTGGCGCATGGCCTCGTAGCTCGACTCGGCGTTGATCGGGATGTCCAGCACCAGCTGGGGGTCGTAGGCGATGCCCGCCTCGGCCAGGGCTACCTGGTAGGCCTCGGCCCGGCGGCGGATGGTGCGGCGCTGCAGCGAGGTGATGTGCAGGATGCGGCGGTGCCCGCAGGCGATCAGGTGGCGCATGGCCAGCAGCGCGCCCAGGCGGTTGTCGGGCAGGAACGCGTCGATCGGCAGCTCGCGGTGGTCCACATTGATCATCACGGTGGGCAGGGCCAGCGCGGTGATCTGGTCGATCAGCTCTGGCTCGTCGATCGAGAGCAGCAGCAGGCCATCCACCGCGTTCTGGCGCAGGCGGTCGAGCGTGCTGTCGGGGCCGCCCACGCTGGCGTAGCTCAGGTGCAGGCCCTCTTGGGCGGCGGCCTGCTCCACCCCGCTCAGCACGGCGGCGTGGAAGGGGTCCAGCCCCGGTGCGAGCTGCAGGCTGGTGAGCAGGGTGATGTTCTGGATGCGGCTGGCGGGGCGGGCCGTGCCGCGCTGGTAGCCCAGCTGCGCGGCGGCGGCCAGCACGCGCTGCTGCACGGCCTCGCTGATGCCGGGGGCGCTGCTGAGCACCCGCGAGACGGTGCTGATCGACACGCCAGCCAGCTCGGCGATCTCGCGCTGCTGGATGCGGCGGCTGGCGTTTTTCTGGTCGTCGGTGGCCATATGCGGTTCCTGTCTCGTTTCCTGGCCCAGGCGCGGGCTGCTGCTGACGGATAGTATAGCAATCTATGCAAATTTTTGCAATAGAGTTTCTGTATGTTTGCAAAAGATCGGGGGTGTGTTCAGGTATCCGCTACGACTTTGAATGCTTGTTTTGGCCTATGATATGCGGCATTGCTAAAAATAGGCGAAAAACTTTTGCCTGCAAAGCTCTTGACACGCTCGTGACTGCGTGCTATATTCTTTGCAAATGCACAGCAATTTTCTCGATGCACTTGCAGCCCCGCCGCCAAGCCCGCATCGACGCAGCAAAGGAGCTGAATGTGCCCCAGCCGACGCCGCCACCAGGGGTTGTCGCCAGCGTATCTACCGACGCCGTGCGCCGCGCCCTCGCCATAATCGACGCCAACCGCATCGACTTTGCCACGCTCTACCCAGATGACACCACGCTGCGCAGCTTCTACCACCCGCGCCAGCGCGGCTGGGCCGCGCCGGGGGCCAACGTGGGCTGGACCACCAGCTTCTGGCCGGGCATCCTCTGGCTGGCCTACGAGCTGACCGGCCAGGCCGCCTACCGCGCCGCCGCCGAGCGCCACATCGCCAGCTTCGCCGAGCGGGTCGAGCAGAAGATCGACCTCGACACCCACGACATCGGCTTTCTCTACACGCTCTCGTGCGTGGCGCCCTGGCGGCTGCTGGGCCACGCCCCGGCGCGGCAGGCCGCGCTGCTGGCCGCCGATGCGCTGATGCTGCGCTTCCTAGAGCCTGCGGGTATCTTTCAGGCCTGGGGCTACCTGGCCAACCCCGAGCAGCGCGGGCGCACGATCATCGACAGCCTGATGAATATGCCGCTGCTCTACTGGGCCAGCGAGCAGACCGGCGACCCGCGCTACGCCGAGGCGGCCCACCGCCACGCCGCCCAGCTGCGCGACCACATCATCCGGCCCGACAGCACCACCTACCACACCTTCTACTGGGATGCCGAGAGCGGCGCGCCGCTGCGCGGGCGCACCGAGCAGGGCTACGCCGACGAGTCGTGCTGGGCGCGCGGGCAGGCCTGGGGCATCTACGGCTTCGCGCTGAACTACCGCTCCACCCAGGATGCCAGCCTGCTGCGCGCCGCCGAGCGCTGCGCCGACTACTTCCTGGCCCACCTGCCCGAGGACAGCGTGCCCTACTGGGACATGGCGCTGGCCGACGGCAGCGGCGAGGAGCGCGACAGCTCGGCGGCGGCCATCGCCGCGTGCGGCCTGGGCGAGCTGGCCCGCTGGCTGCCCGAGGGCGAGCGGCGGCAGCGCTACGCGGATGCCGCCGACGCCATGCTGGCCTCGCTGGCCGAGCGCTACGCCCCGCGCGGCCCCAGCGAGTCGAACGCCCTGCTGCTGCACGCCGTCTACGACAAGCCCAAGTCGGTGGGCGTGGACGAGGGCTGCCTGTGGGGCGACTACTTCTATATGGAAGCCCTGATGCGCGCGGCGAAGCCCGACTGGCAGCTCTACTGGTAGCGCCGTAGCCTGAAAGGAAGACCCACCATGAAATATCACGCGCGGCTCACCGCCGACCCCGGCCTGACCACCCTGCCCTACAACCCCTGCTCGCTGCTCGACTTCGGCGTGCTGCGCCTGGCCCCCGGCCAGCGCCACGCGGGCGAGGCGGGCGACCGCGAGTACCTGGCGGTGATCTTGGGCGGGAAGGCGACCTTTACGGTGAATGGACAGCGCTTCGAGAAGATCGGCGCGCGGCCCAACGTTTTTGCGGGCAAGCCCCACTCGGTCTACATCCCGGCGGGCGCGTCGTACGCCATCGAGGCCGAGGGCGCGGTCGAGATCGCCATGCCCAGCGCGCCCAGCGACCTTGCGACCGATCCATACGTGATCGCGCCCGCCCAGGTGGCCAACGGCGTGTGGGGCGCGGCCAACTTCTCGCGGCCCTACCACCAGATCCTCACGCTGGCCTCGCAGCCCGAGCTGCCCGCTCGCCGCCTGATCGTGGGCGAGACCTTCACGCCCCCCGGCAACTGGAGCACCTTCCCGCCCCACAAGCACCAGGAGGACAACCTGCCGCTGGAGGCCTTCCACGAGGAGATGTACTACTTCAAGGTGAACCCCGCCGACGGCTACGGCATCTGCCACTACTACAACGAGGAGGGCGAGGAGGAGAACTTCACCATCCGCGACAACAGCATCCACATGATGCCGCGCGGCTACCACACCGTGGTGAGCGCCCCCGGCTACACCACCTACTACCTGTGGTTCCTGGCGGGCAACCAGCGCGTGCAGGGCGCGGTGGAGGAGGCCAGCACCAGCTGGGTGAGCCGCACCGTGCCGATGCTCAAGCAGCTGGGCCACTAGGAGGCATGCGATGATCCTCGATTCGTTTCGGCTGGATGGCCGCGTGGCCCTGGTCACCGGCTCCACGCGTGGGCTGGGGCGGGCGCTGGCGCTGGCCCTGGCCGAGGCCGGGGCCGACATCGCCACGCTCGACCGCTCGGATGCGGCGGAGACGCGGGCGCAGATCGAGGCGCTGGGGCGGCGCTGCGCCAGCCTGCGCTGCGATCTGGCCACCGCCAGCGTGGCCGAGCTGGCCGCCGCCGTGGCCCAGGCCGAGGACGCGCTGGGCGGGCTGGACATCCTGGTGAACAACGCCGGGATCATCCGCCGCGCCGACGCGCTCGACTTCACCGAGCAGGACTGGGACGATGTGACGCAGGTGAACCTGAAGGCGCTGTTCTTCCTCTCGCAGGCGGCGGCGCGGGCCATGCTGCGGCGCGGCGGCGGCAAGATCATCCACATCGCCTCCATGCTCTCCTACCAGGGCGGGGTGTGCGTGCCCGCCTACGCCGCCGCCAAGAGCGGCGTGGCCGGCCTGACCCGCGCCCTGGCCAACGAGTGGGCGGCCCACGGCATCAACGTGAACGCTATCGCCCCGGGCTACATGGCCACCGACAACACCGCCGCGCTCCAGGCCGACGCGGCGCGCTCGCGGTCCATCCTGGAGCGCATCCCCGCCGGGCGATGGGGCGAGCCGGATGATCTGCAGGGCGCGGCGGTGTTCCTGGCCTCGGATGCGGCGCGCTACCTGCACGGCGCGATCGTGCCCGTGGATGGGGGGTGGCTAGCCCGCTAGGCCGAACGCAGCAGATGTACCACACGACGCAACGGAGCATCATTCAGCGACGAGACAACCTGTCCTGACCCAAGGACGCCGATAGACAGCTTGGCAGAGACGCCAACACGGAGGTTTGCTGTGAAGAAAATGTTTGCTTTCCCCCTGACGGCCATGCTGATGGCCACCCTGGCGGCCTGCGGCACCACGCCCGCCGCAGGCACCACCGCGGCCCCCGCCGCAGGCGACGCCGCCACCGCCGCGCCCGCAGCCACCACCGCAGGCGAGGCCCCCGCCGCCAGCGGCGAGCAGGTGACCCTGAAGATGACCGCCTGGGACATCGCCACCACGCCCTACTGGAACGCGGTGATCGACGCCTACGAGGCCAAGAACCCCAACGTCAAGATCGAGCTGGTCGAGGTCTCCTCGGCGGAGTACCAGGACAAGGTCAACATCATGCTGTCCGGCGGCGATGACACCGACATCATCACCGTGAAGGACACCCCGGGCTACTCGGCCATGCTCACCCGCAACCAGATCGTGCCGCTGAACAGCTACATCGAGGCCGACAAGCTGGATCTGAAGGCCTACAACGGCGCGACCGACGAGCTGACCTACGAGGGCAAGCTCTACGCCATGCCCTTCCGCAGCGACATCTGGGTGCTGTACTACAACAAGGATCTGTTCGACAAGGCCGGAGTCGCCTACCCCACCAACGACATGACCTGGGCGCAGTACGACGAGCTGGCCCGCAAGATGACCAGTGGCAGCGGCAGCGACAAGGTCTACGGCACCCACTACCACACCTGGCGCTCGACCGTGGAGCTGCCCACCGTGCAGGATGGCAAAAACTCGATCATCACCACCGACTACAGCTTTATGAAGCCGATGTACGATATGGTGGTGAAGATGCAGGATGATGGCATCATCATGGACTTCGGCTCGCTGAAGGCGGGCAACGTGCACTACTCGGGCGTGTTCAAAAACCAGCAGGTGGCCATGCTTCCCATGGGCTCGTGGTTCGTGGGCACCATGATCAAGGCCAAGGCCGCTGGCGAGGCTACGTTCAACTGGGGCGTGGCCAAATACCCCCACCCCGAGGGTGTGGCCGCTGGCACCACCGCTGGCACACTCACCTCGCTGGCGATCAACGCCAGCTCGAAGCACCAGGACGCCGCGTGGGACTTCATCAAGTTCTACAGCGGGGCCGAGGGCGCGAAGGTGCTGGCATCCACCGGCAACCTGCCCGCCCTGCGCACCGACGAGGCCCTGAAGGCCTACGCCGCGCTGGATGGCATGCCCGCTGGCATCGATGAGGCCCTGCAGACCACCACGGTGCGCCTGGAGCTGCCGATGAACCCCAAGGTCAGCGCGGTCGAGCAGATCCTCAACGAGGAGCACGAGCTGATCATGACCGGCTCGGTGCCGGTGGATGAGGGCCTGGCCGAGATGACCCGCCGTGTCTCCGAGGCGCTGGCCAAGTAGCGCCGCCCGCCGCGCCCCCGCCACGCTGCGGGGGTGCGGCCCCACCCGGCCCGGCAGGCCGAAGCCTATCGAAAGGGGCATCTACGTATGAGCAGCACGCAATGGAGCAACCGAGCGCAGTCGCTCAGCAGCAGCGCGCGGCACAGCCGGCTCAAGCGCGAGCTGGTGGCCTACTCCTTCATCTTGCCCAACTTCCTGGGCTTTGCGATCTTCACCCTCATCCCCATGGTCTTCTCGCTGGTGCTGGCGTTTATGCACTGGGATGGCGCGGGCGCGATCACCTGGGCCGGGCTGTCCAACTTCGCCGACATGCTGAAGGATGAGACCTTCCGCATCTCGCTGATCAACACGCTCTACTATGTGGCCTTCACCGTGCCGCTGACCATGGCTGCGGCGCTGGGCCTGGCGCTGCTGCTCAACCAGCCGCTGCGGGGCCGCGACTTCTTCCGCACCACCTTCTTCTTCCCCTACGTGGCCTCGCTGGTGGCGGTGGCGGTGGTCTGGAATATGATCTTTCACCCCGCCATGGGGCCGGTGAACCAGCTGCTGAGCGCGCTGGGCGTGGACAAGCCGCCGCGCTGGACCGCCTCGGTGGACTGGGCCATGCCCACGGTGATCATGGCTAGCGTCTGGAAGGGCATGGGCTACTACATGGTGCTCTACCTGGCCGCGCTCCAGGGCATCCCCTCCTACCTCTACGAGGCCGCCGAGATCGACGGCGCGAACTCGTGGCAGCGCTTTCGCTACATTACCCTGCCCATGCTCACGCCCACCACGTTCTTTGTCAGCATCATGCTCACCATCGCCTCGTTCAAGGTCTTCGACCTGATCCTGGTGATGACGGGCGGCGGCCCGGGCCGCGCCACCAACGTGCTGGTGGTGCACACCTACAACATGGCCTTCAAAGAGTTCCGCTACGGCTACTCAAGCGCGATCGCCATGGTGCTGTTCGTGATCGTGCTGGTCATAACGATCATCCAGTTCCGCATGGAGCGGCGCTGGGTCAACTATATGTAGCGGGCGGTCGCCGCGCAAGGAGAGAGACATGAGCAGCCTACCCATGCACGCCGCCCCGCAGCCCAGGGACCACGCCTCGCAGCGGGCGCGGGCTATAGCGCTGAAGGTGCTGACCTACGCCCTGCTGCTGGCCATGACGGCGGTGATGCTGCTGCCCTTCCTGTGGATGCTGTCGGCCTCGCTGAAGCTCGACAAGGATGTGTTCCGCTTCCCGATCGAGTGGATCCCCGCCGCGCCGCAGTGGGGCAACTACGCCCTGATCTGGACGCGCATCCCGTTCCTGACCTTTTTCGCCAACACCGCCAAGCTCACGGTGATCATCACCTTCCTGCAGCTGGCCACCAGCAGCTTTGCGGCCTACGCCTTCGCCAAGCTCGATTTTCGCGGGCGCGACCTGCTGTTCCTGGGCTATATCGCCAGCATCGCCATCCCCTGGCAGGTCTACATGGTGCCGCAGTTCATCATGATGCGGCGGCTGGACCTGGTGGACACCCACATGGCGCTGATCCTGCTGCAGGCCTTCTCGGCGTTCGGCGTGTTCCTGCTGCGCCAGTTCTTCATCAGCATCCCCAACGACCTGAGCGACGCCGCGCGGATCGACGGCCTGAACGAGTACGGCATCTACTTCCGGATCATGCTGCCGCTCTCGAAGCCCGCGCTGGCCACGCTCACGATCTTCACCTTCGTGGGTGTGTGGAACGACTTCATGGGGCCGCTGATCTACCTGAACACCGAGGCCAAGAAGACCATCCAGCTTGGCCTGCGCCTGTTCATCCAGCAGTACTCGGCGGACTACGCCCTGATCATGGCGGCCTCGCTGGTGTCGCTGGTGCCGGTCGTCATCCTGTTCCTCAGCTTCCAGCGCTTCTTTGTCGAGGGCATCGCCTCGACGGGCATCAAGGGCTAGAAAGTGCACCCATGGAGAACCCACTGATCGCCAACCCGCTGCGCAGCCGCGCCGACCTGCAGGAAGCGGCCCGCGCCCTGTTCGAGCCGCTGGCGCCGCACTTCAGCCCTGGGGGCGCGCGGCTGCGGCTGGGCGCGACCTCCGCCCTATTCGACGACCACGCCGCCCAGCTTGAGGGCTTCGCGCGGCCCCTGTGGGGCCTGGTGCCGCTGGCCGCTGGCGGCGGGGCCTTTGCCCACTGGCCGCTCTACCGGCGCGGCCTGGCCAGCGGCAGCGACCCGCAGCACCCCGAGTTCTGGGGCCAGGCCGAGGGCCGCAACCAGCGGCTGGTGGAGATGGCCGCCATCGGGCTGGCGCTGGCGCTCGCGCCCGAGCACACGTGGGAGCCGCTGGCCCCCGCCGAGCGCAGCAGCCTGGCCACCTGGCTGGGCGCGATCAACCGCGAGGAGGTGGTGGACAGCAACTGGCTGTTCTTCCGCGTGCTGGTGAACATGGGCCTGGCCCGCGTGGGCGAGCCGCACGACGCGGCGGGCCAGCGCGCCGCGCTCGACCGGCTGGAAGCGTTCTACCTGGGCGATGGCTGGTACTCCGACGGCAACAACGAGCAGCGCGACTACTACATCCCCTTCGCCTTCCACTACTACGGCCTGATCTACGCTGCCCTGGAGGGCGAGCGCGACCCCGAGCGGGCGCGGCGCTTCCGCGAGCGGGCCGCGCTGTTCGCCCAGCAGTTCGTGGGCTGGTTCGACGCCGAGGGCGCGGCCCTGCCGTTTGGCCGCAGCCTCACCTACCGCTTCTCGCAGGGGGCGTTCTGGGGCGCGCTGGCCTTCGCTGGCGTGGAGGCGCTGCCCTGGGGCGTGCTGAAGGGGCTATGGCTGCGCCACATGCGCTGGTGGGCTAGGCAGCCGATCTTCCAGCCCGACGGCACGCTCTCGATCGGCTACGCCTACCCCAACCTGAACATGGCCGAGCAGTACAACTCACCCGGCTCGCCCTACTGGGCCATGAAGTTCTTCCTGCCGCTGGCCCTGCCCGAGTCCCACCCGTTCTGGCAGGCCGAGGAGCAGGACATGCCCGCCCTGCCCGCCGTGATGCCCCAGCCCGAGGCCGCCATGCTGCTGTGCCGCGACGCGGATGGCCGCAATGTGGTGGCACTCACCAGCGGCCAGCACGAGCCGTGGATCCGCCACGCGGGCGAGAAGTACAGCAAGTTTGCCTACTCCACCGCCTTTGGCTTCAGCGTGCCGATCGGGCGGCGCGGGCTGAACCAGGCCGCCGCCGACAGCATGCTGGCGCTCAGCGACGACGGCGAGTGCTACCGCGTGCGCGAGCGCACCCTGGAGGCCCGCGCCGAGCGCGGCGCGCTCTACGCCCGCTGGCGGCCTATGCCAGGGGTGGAGGTGGAGACCTGGCTGATCCCGGCGGGGCCGTGGCACATGCGCCTGCACCGCCTGCGCACCGAGCGCCCGCTGTGGAGCGCCGAGGGCGGCTTCGCGCTCGACCGCACCGGCGACGACCCGCTGGCCCGCGCCGCCGACGACCGCGCCGCCCCAGGCATGGCCTGCTCGCGCTACCCGGCGGGTGGCAGCGGCCTGCGCGACCTGCTGGCCCCGCGCGAGGGCCGTGTGCTGCGTGTCGACCCCAACACCAACCTGCTGCGCCCGCGCACCGTGCTGCCCAGCCTGCTGGCCCAGCACGAGCCTGGCGTGCACTGGCTAGCCTGCGCGGTGCTGGCCGACCCCAGCCTGCCCGCCTGGGATGCCGCCTGGGCCAGCCCGCCCGCCCTGCCCGAATGGCTGGCCGATCTGGTGGATGCCTAGAAAGGCGCTGCGATGCCCAACCCGCCCATGCCCAGCTTCCGCGCCATCCGCGCGGCCATCCTGGATGCCCCCCCGCGCCCGCAGGGCTTCCCGCTCGACGCCCTGTGCGATGGGGCGCGGCTGCGTACCATCCGCGCGGCCCCGCACCTGCGCGCGCTGCTGGCCGACATCCGCGCCGAGTCGGCCCGCGCCCAGGCCGAGCCGCCCGAGCCGCTGGGCTTCGAGCTGTTCCGCCGCTTCGGCCAGAGCGGCGACCGCGCCGCCTTCGAGCGGGCCTACTTCGACAGGCGCAGGCGGCTGCTGGGCCTGTCGCTCGCGGCGGCGGTGGATGGCGACGACACGCCCCTGCCCGCCCTGGCCGACCTGCTGTGGGAGATCTGCGGCGAGTACTCGTGGGCGCTGCCCGCCCATCTGCCGCTGGGGCCAGACGAGGCACGGGCCAGCCGCACCCCGCCCGAGCAGGTGGTGGACCTATTCGCCGCGCACACCGCCCACGCCCTGGCCGAGGTGCTGGCCCTGCTGGGCGAGCGGCTCGACCCCTGGCTGCACTACCGCATCCGCGCCGAGGTCGAGCAGCGCGTGTTCCAGCCGCTGTTCCACGACCCCCACCACTTCAAGTGGGAGTGGGAGCCGATCAACTGGGCGGCGGTGTGCGGCGGCTGCGCGGGCATGGCCGCCCTAGTGCTGGAGGACGACCGCGAGCGGCTGGCGGGCATGGTCGACCGCGTGGTTCGCGCCCTGGAGTGCTTCCTAGAGGGCTTTGGGGATGATGGCGGCTGCGCCGAGGGCATCGGCTACTGGGCCTATGGGTTTGGCTTCTACACCTACTTCGCCGACGCGCTGCGCCAGTTCACCGGCGGCGCGCTCGATCTGATGCAGGGCCAGAAACTGCGCCAGATCGCGGCTTTCCCCGGCGCGGTCAGCCTGGGCGGCGACGCGGCGGTCAACTACTCCGACGCCGACCCGCGCGTGGCCATCCACCCCGGCCTCGGCTCCTACCTGGCCGCCCGCTTCGCCACGCCCATGCCCGCCCTAGCCGAGCCGACCCTGGCCCACGACCATATCTTCCGCTGGGGCAACACCACCCGCGACCTGCTGTGGACCGACCCCGCCGCGCTGCACGCGCCGGTGGGCAGCGGCACGTTCTTCCTGCCCGATCTGGCCTGGGTGGTGGATCGGCGCGTGGTCGGCGGGGAGGTGCTGGCCTTCTCGGCCAAGGGCGGGCACAACGACGAGCCGCACAACCATAACGACCTGGGACACTTCCTCATCCACGTGGGCGGCGAGAGCCTGCTGGCCGACCTGGGCGCGGGCGTCTACACCCGCCAGTACTTCCGCGAGCAGCGCTACGAGCACCTGCACACCGGCTCGCACGGCCACTCGCTGCCGCTGCTGAACGGCCAGCCCCAGCGGGCGGGCCGCGCCCACGCCGCCCACGTGCTGGCCTGCGAGCCGCACCCCGACGGCCTGCGGCTCGCGCTCGACCTGACCAGCGCCTACGACGACCCGACGCTGCGCGCCTTCACCCGCAGCTTTGGGTGGACGGCCAGCGGCGGCGCGGCCACGCTCGATCTGGCCGACTGCTTCGACTTCGCCCAGCCGCCCGCCGCGCTAGAGGAGCGCTTCGTGAGCCTGCGCCGCCCCGCGCTGAGCGAGGGCTGCGCCACCTGGTCGGGCGAGCGCGGCGATGTGACTATGCATTTTGATGCGGGCCTGTTCGCGCCCAGCGTGGAGGAGCTGGCCACCCACACCCACCAGGGCCAGCCGATCACGGTCTTCATCTTGCGGCTGCTGGCCCAGGGCGCGGGCGCGGCGGTGGATGCGCGCTTCCAGTTTGCCTGCCGACTCGCCTGATCTTGTTTGATGATCGCGGCGATGCGCCTCACGCCGCGTTGCCTCGCCTTCGACCCGATGAACACAATGGGTGTAGGGGCGGGTTTTATCCCCGCCCCATTGCGATGCGTCGCCCGCATCGCACCCATCGCCGAGGTATTCGATGTTGTCGATGAAACGCGGTGCGGGCGGGCACCAGACCCGCCCCTACATCAATGATTTCGTCGCTGGTGCGGCACGCGCTTGGATGCGGCACATGAAGCAAAATCGCGCTCCAACCCATGCGCGGGAACCGCGCAGGGCAAACCGTACCCACCCGGCCCATGCGGCGAAGGTGCCGATAGTGTTTTGATGGCCATATGCACGAACACCAGCTGCTTGATTTCGGCATAGGAATGCTACAAATTGGGGTTCCAAGGGACAACGCCCTCACCTGGTGTCACTTTTGCGGGCGGTGCATTGGGATGCGGCAGATGGGGCGATCCGGGGTGCCAAGCCATGCACGGTACGTAAGATCAAAAATCTCATTCACCCGGCCCATGCGGCGAAGGTGCCGATAGTGTTTTGCTGGCCATATGCACGAACATCAGCCGCCAGGAAAACAGCATCGGAACGCCTCAAATTGGGGTTCCAAGGGGCGATGCCCTTAACAGGTGTCACGTTTTTGTGCGGGGCTTCTCGATGCGGCAAATGACGAAAGAACGCGTGCCAAGCTATGCACCGCATGAGAGATTGAGAATCTCATCCACCCGGCCCATGCGGCGAAGGTGCTGCTAACGTCTTAATGGCCATATGCACGAACACCAGCTGCTTGATTTCGGCATAGGAATGCTACAAATTGGGGTTCCAAGGGGCAACGCCCCTGGCGGGGTTCCAAGGGCGCGGAGCCCTTGGTGCCGCCCGCACAGGGCATGCACCCACCGAATACGTACCACCGTTATCGCTGATGGGAAACACCTCGAAAAAGTGACACCATGTGAGGGGCATCCACCCAGCAACCACGAGAAACCACCATCAACGAAAGCCTACCCAATCCGCCCCGACGGCACCGCGCATTTTTACCAAAAACGCCTTATAAAGCCGCAAAAGCGACACCAGCCGGCCCTGCGTAGCCCTAGCGCCCCACAATCGCCCGCAGCGTCAGCGCGTTGCGCACCGCGTTGCCATCGCCATCGTTGTTGAAGTAGACGAACACCTCGCGACCCTGCGCCTCCCACTCGCGCAGCCGCTCGGCCCACCAGTGTAGGTCGGCGTCGCTGTACGACCCCGCGTACATATGCTGCGTATCCGGCCCGTGCAGCCGCGCGTAGACGAAGGCCGCCGTCGCCCGCAGGACGCAGGGCAGCTGCGCGCCGCTCATCACGCAGTAGGCCGCGCCGTGCCGCTCTAGCAGATCGAACACCGCCTGGGTGTGCCAGCTGGCGTGGCGCAGCTCCATCGCCACCCGCAGGCCGGGCGGCAGGCGCTGGAGAAAGTAGCGGAGCCGCGCGTGGTCGCAGGCCATGTCCGGCGGCAGCTGCACCAGCAGCACGCCGAGCGTGTCGCCCAGCAGCCCCAGGCTCCGCTCGATGCGGGCGATCCAGGCCTCGGGCGCGTACAGCCGCGCCCCGTGGCTCAGCCCGCGCGGGGCCTTGACCGTCAGGCGGAAGGGTGGGGCCAGCCGCCGCCGCCAGTGCGCGAAGGTCGCGTCGGCGGGCCAGCGGTAGTAGGTGCTGTTCACCTCGACGGTCTGGAAGCGCTGGGTATAGTAGCCCAGCCGCTCGCGCGGCGCGCTGCCGTGCGGGTAGAGCACCCCATCCCAGTGCGCGTAGCTCCACCCCGATGTGCCGATATGGATCGTCATGCGCTGCTCGCTTTCCATGCTCGCCTGGCCCTGCGTGCCTAGCATGCAAGGTTTTTGCCAGAGCACCTCTCTCCCCTCGGCGTTTTTCGGCGCGCTGCCTCTGGGCCAGAAGGTTGATCTGCGCGTCGATCTTCTGACCGAGTGGTTTTCCATTGAAAGAATGAGCAGGGCGAGATTTATTCAACCTTAGGTCGTATTTCTTGCGATATTGCAATAGTTCTTGTATAGAAATAAAACGAAACCAGATCGTCCAGCCGTTGACTTGTGTGCATACGCAATCGAGAGAGAAGTAATTGCGTATATCTGTAATCTCTATGGAGGAAAAGCGAGATGGCCTACGATCGAACGTATTTCCGCGACAGTATTGTTGTCGATGCCGAGTTTGTGAACCGACTGCGGCTCGGGAGTGTCAACAAGGGCGGAACGGTATTTATTGCTGGTCGGAATATACGAATCACCCATAACATCACGATCGATGATCTGAACATCATCATCTTGGCCGATAAGATCGAGGGCGTCGGCGGAAGCATCAAGGCCCGCACCATGCGCGGGGTGGACCAGAGCGCGGTGGGCCTGACCGGCCCCAGCATCACAGTGCTCTGCCGCCAGCTGGTGGGCGCGCTCGCGCTCACCTCGCAGGGCGGCGTGGGTGGTGTGGGCGCTCGTGGGGCCGTGGGCGAGCCTGGCGCGCCGGGCAAGCCGGGCTACCAGGGCCGCAAGCCCGGTGGCAAAGGCGGCAAGGGTGGCACCGGCGGCGTGGGCGGCACCGGCGGCAGGGGCGGCGCTGGCGGCACGATCGGGGTGAGCTACATCACGCACGTGGCGGATGATCATTTCGCCAAGTCGATCGCGCTGGCCTCGGTGGGCGGCGCTGGCGGCGCTGGCGGCCCCGGCGGCGCCGGTGGCCCCGGCGGCGAGGGCGGCGACGGCGAGCCGCAGGGCGCACCTGGCGCGCAGGGCGCGACTGGCCCGCAGGGGGCGGCGGGCCCGCAGGGCGCGGCGGGAACGACCGCCACCCAGGTGCTCTCTGAGCTGGGCTACTGGGGCGCGGCGCGCGCCAAGGATACCGATGGGGCATGGGCAGGCTACCGCCTGCGCGTGGCCGAGTACTTCTTCCGCACCCAGGACAGCCTGGCCCTCCAAGAGCTGAACGCGGTCATCCAGCTGAGCGCCAAGTACCCGCAGGCCTCGGTCTACCGCAGCCGCCTGCTGGCCAACCAGAACATCTACGGCCTGGCCCGCGACCTCGACATCGTGCCCGATTTCCCCGGCTACGAGACTGCGGTCAACGCCTACCTGCCGCCTATATCGCAGATCTTCGCGACGGCGAACAACATGCTGCTCAGCAACATCTCGCTGGATCAGGTGCGCCAGAACCTCCAGCGCGAGATCGAGACGGTCAAGGCCCAGATTATCGTGCTGGAGACCGAGCGGCAGGCCGTGATCAAGCAGAAAACGGCCTCATCCGCCGAGCTTTCGGTGGCCAAGCAGCGCGTGAGCAAGATGGAGGCGCTGGTGCGCAGCCGCCAGCAGGAGCTGGAGAACCAGCGGGTCGACTGGGGCGGCCTAGTGTCGCTGGGCGTGTTCGCGGTGGCCATGGGCGTGATCGCCTTTACCGGCGGGGCGGGCGCGGCGCTGCTGCCCATGGCCCCCACCCTGCTGAGCATGGCCGGGCTGTCGTTCATCGATCCGGCGATGGCCAGCCAGGAGCAGGGCGCGCTGGCCCAGGTGCCCGATGTGGGCAAGAAGATCAAAGAGGCCACCGACGGCTCGAAGGGCCTGCTGGACTTCGACACCTGGCAGCAGGTGGGCACCGCGCTAAAGCCGCTGGTGATCAGCTTCTCCAAGATCATCGGCGACCTGAACAAGGCCAACGGCGACCCCGAGCTGATCAAGCTGCTGACCGAGCTGACCAACCTGGTCCACGCCCAGTTTATGGCCCAGATGCAGGATGAGCAGACGACGCTGCTGGTGCAGGCCGCCGAGCAGCGGCTGGCCCAGGCCCAGGCCGATCTTGTGCTGGTCAACAAGCAGGCCGAGGCCCTGACGGCAGACCAGTCGGTGCTCGACACGGCGGCCCGGACCCTGATCCGGCTTGGGCGGGGCTTTGTGGACAATCTTGGCCGCTATATGTTCTTTGCCGCGCGGTCGCTGGAGATCTACACCCTGGCTGATCTGTCGGGCGAGATCCGCTACGACTACGGCTTTATCCAGCCGGATCTGGAGCAGGACTACCTGGATGGCTTTCGCTCGCGCGCCGACTATCTCTCGCGGATCAACGCCTCGATCTCGGCCATGATCATCCTGAACTACCGGCTGCGCTACGATAGCTACTTCCTCGGCCATTCGTGGACGCACGACACCCTGTTCCGCTCGTTCAGCTCGCCCGCGCTGCTGGAGCAGTTCCGCCAGACCCGCACGCTGTCGTTTGCGCTGGGCCTGGCCGATCTGCCCAGCAGCCGCTACGAGGCCAAGGTCACGGGGGTGCGGCTGTCGCTGGTGGGCGCGACGGCGAACGCGCCATCGATCAGCTGCGTGGTGCGCCACTCGGGCAGCTTCGCCGAGAAGCGCCTGTCCGATGGGGCGGCGGTGAACATGCTGCTGCGCCCGCGTGTTGCGGTGGTGCCAGCCTCGCAGGGCGCGCTGGCCTACACCGGCAGCGTCACAGGTCTCTCGCCCAAGGAGCTGGATTTCTGGGGGCGCGGCGTGGCTGCCGGGTGGATGCTGCTGGTGGAGGCCGAGGAGATCGCGAGCAAGCAGATCGACCTCTCGGCCCTGACCAAGATCGAGGTGGAGCTGTCCTACGACGCCTTCTGGAAGAGCAGCGAGCTGTCGCTGGTGAGCGCCGACCTGGCCTTTGGCGATGGCTTTGTGGCCGGGGCGAAGGTGCCGCAGGAGGAGCTGGTGCGCCACGGCGCGCCCTCGCTACTGCGGCTGGGCCTGAGCCAGCCCGCGCCGAAGGGCGGCACGCAGGCCCAGATCGAGCACATCAGCGGCCCGGTCAGTGTCCCATCCAGCGTGGTGATCCCGGCGGGGGCGCGCAGCGCCACAGTGCCGCTCACCTCCACCGGTGCGGGCGAGGCCGTCATCCGCGTCAGCTGCGGCGGCGTGGTGAAGCTGCTGCGCTTTGCGGCGGTGGCCGCCGAGGGCGAGCTGGCGGTGGCGTAGTGCCTATACGCTGTGGCCGGGGGAGCAGTGGTGCTCCCCCGGCCTTTTTGTGTGGGCCGCTAGCGCACGGTGACACCCAGCAGCTCCATGAGCTGCGGATCTTCGGCGAACGCCACGCTGGCCACCGCCAGCAGCTGGCTCATCCATAGATCCAGCGCACCTAGCGCGGCGTTGCGCTGCGCGGTGGCCAGCTGGGCCTGGATGGCGGCCTGGTGCTGGGCGGCGCTGGCTGCGCGCAGCGCATCGAGGTCGGCGCGGGCGGCGGCGATGCGCTGCGCGGTGATGCCGAACTCGGCCAGCCGCGCCATGTGCTCGGGGTGCTGCTCTAGGCCGGTGTGCAGCTGCTGGGCCTGGGTGATCCACGCGCTCAGCGCCCGGCTGCGCGCGACCTGCAGCCCCAGGGCGCTGCTGGCCTGCCCGCGCAGGGCCACGCGGGCGATGGTGATGATCTGGCTGTGCGAGCGCTTGGCGGTGCTCCAGGCGATGTCGCGCACGGCGGTCGCGCCCTCGCTCTCGCCCCGGAGGATGCGCTGGCTGGTGTGGGCGCGGATGGCTTCGTCGCAGAGCCTGCGGCCAACCGCTAGCTTCTCGCTGTCGATGTTGTAGGCGTGAAGGTAGCGCATGGCCTGCTCATGGGCCTTCAGGTTGTTGATGCTGATGCTGATACGTTGTAGCCGAGCATCGATGGATGTTTTCGGGCGTGTTGGCACCATCCTCCTCCTCTTTTGTGTGGCTGCTTCTGGTTGCAGGGTGGCTGCTTCTGGCTGCAGGGTGGCTGCTTCTGGCTGCAGGGTGGCTGCTTCTGGCTGCAGGGTGGCTGCTTCTGGCTGCAGGGTGGCTGCTTCCGACTGCAGTGCAGCTGCTTCTGGCTGCAGTGCGGCTGCTTCTGGCTGCAGTGCGGCTGCTTCTGGCTGCAGTGCGGCTGCTTCTGGCTGCAGTGCGGCTGCTTCCGGCTGCAGTGCGGCTGCTTCCGGCTGCAGTGCGGCTGCTTCCGGCTGCAGGGTGGCTGCTTCTGGCTGCAGGGTGGCTGCTTCTGGCTGCAGTGCGGCTGCTTCCGGCTGCAGGGTGCTGCTTTTCTCGTTTGATGGTTGCTTGGGAGGTTTTTTGGCCTTTTCCCCCTGTGCTTGAGCATCATGCCATCGTTTTTTTTGAGATCGACGAGCACTTTTGCTGCGGGTATAGCCTGCTTTGGTAGGAGAATAGTCTTTTGTGCGAAGTAAGCGCGGTGCTGATGCGGAAATATCGAGCATCATTGCAAAATACACTATACCACAGCTTTTTTTGGACTCCTTCGGTGTTGTTGAAGTTCTAGTTGGTTATGTACTCATATGGTGTTTTTTATCTTGTTCTTATTCGGGATGTGGTATCTGGTAGGTGGATGCCCTGCGCGGGCGGGCAAGCTGGGTGCGCTTTTGTCAATAGTGGTTTCTCGTGGTGAGTGGGTGGATGCCCTGCGCGGGCGGCGCCGAGGGGCCAGCCCCTCGGAACCCCGCAAGGGGGCGATGCCCCCTTTGAACCCCCTATTTGGAGCGTTCCGATGCTGTTTTCCTAGCGGCTAGTGTTGGTGCATATGGCCAGCTGGCATGCGCGGCACCTTCGCCGCATGGGCCGGGTGGGGAGGTATCGGCGATGATGCCGCATTGCGGGCATCGCCCCCGGCCCGATGCGCGCAATGTCTCGCCCCTACGTCACGGATCGCATCGCGCCTATGCCCCGGCATACTCGATTCGTTGGGCTATTGATTGTTTTTTAATGATCTAGTATGTTTTGTTGGGAGAATGTGTATATTTCCTTAAATGCGGTCTTCTCTGTTATAATCAGATACTACCAAGAAGATCGACATAAAAGATAAAACATCCAAAGGAGCTATGATCTATGTTTCACTGGTCAACCATGGGCCGTGGGCTGGCGCTCTGCGCGCTGGCGGGGGCCTTGAGCTGGGTTGGGGCGGCGGTGCCCGCGTATGCGGATGCCCCGACGCCGCCTGTGCTCGGCGGGTCGCTTTCGGCCTTTGCTGTCGATATGGGCTGGGCCTATGTTGGGCAGGGCAGCTCGCTGGTGGTGCTGGACGGGCAGAGCTTCCCCATGCAGCAGGCCGCCGCGCTGCCGCTGGTGGGGCCTGCCAGCCAGCTGGTGCACGATGGCGCGCGGCTGTATGTGGCCGAGCAGGTGAGCGGCGGCGCGAGCCTGGAAGGCAGGCTGGAGATCTTCGACATCCAGTCGCCGCAGTCGCCCGCGCTGCTCGGCTCGCTCGCGCTGCCCGCCCCGATCTCGCGTCTGGCGGTGGTCGGCACATCGGCCTACGTGCTCACGGGTGGTGAATGGTCGAGCGAGATCCGCGTGGTGGATGTGGCTAACCCCGCCGCTCCCGCCGATCAGGGCGCACTAGATACGGGGTCGCAGCAGATCCTTGACCTCGCGACGGATGGCCAGATTCTGTATGGGTTTGGCGCAGATCAGCTGCTGGCCTGGGATGTGCAGCACCCCTATGCGTTTGGCAGTGTGCTCGATCTGCCCTGGGCAGATGCGCGGCAGGCCGCGCTGAGCGGCGGGCGGGCCTACCTGCTCAGCGGCCAGGGCTCGGCGGCGACCCTTGCCGCTATCGATCTGCAGAACCCGCAGCAGCCCGCGCTAGTGGCCAGCGCGGCTGTGCCAGGTGCTGCCGCGCTCGCGGTCGAGGGCACGCTGGCGTATGTCGGCAGCACCGACGGCAGCGTCGATGTTCTGGATGTGGGCGATCTGGCCAGCGCGCCGTTCCAGCTGGCTGGGCACATAGATGTTGGGCTGCGCTCGGCGGGCCAGATCGCGGTTGTCAATGGGCAGATCGTGGTGCTCGACCCCGTGCGCTCAACCCTTTCGGTGCTGAGCTTCGCGCAGGGCCAGGCGAGCGTGCAGGACACCTACGACACCTATGGCGCGATCTCGACGCTGGCGGTGAGCGGCGATCTGGCCTATCTGGGCACCACCGAGGGGCTGCGCGTGGTGTCGCTGGCCCCAGCCAGCTATGGGCGCACGCTCGGCAGCTGGGAGGGCGCGCCGGGCACAGCGCTCACCATCCGCCAGCTGGTAGCCACTGGCCACCAGCTGGTGGCGCTGGTGTCGAATGCGAGCGGGCAGGCGGGCCTGCTGCTGTTCGATGTGCAGAACCCGGCTATCCCGCAGCCGCTAGGCAGCATCGTGCTGCCGGGCGACCTGAGCACGCTGGATGTGAGCGGGTCGCTGGCGCTGGTGGGGGTGAGCGGGTCGCCGCAGTCGCAAGTGAGCGGGCTGTATGTGGTGGACATCGCGCAGCCGTCTGCGCCGAGCATCCTAGGCACGGTGGCGTGGGCCAGCAGCGCGCCGCTGAGCGATGTGGCGGTGGATGGGGCGTATGCCTACGCGCTGGGCGCGCATGTGCTGAGCGTGGTGGATCTGAGCAGCCCGGCCCAGCCGAGCCTGGTTGGGCAAGCCCAGCTTGGTAACGGCTACGGCGAGGCCAAGCGTCTGACGATCCAGCAGGGGCTGGCGGCGGTGGCGCTTGCGGGCGGCTACCAGTTCTACGACCTGAGCAGCCCGGCCCAGCCGACACTGGTCACCACGCAGAGCGCCGACCAGCTGGTGGATGTGGCGTTTGGCGATGGCACGGCGGTGGCGCTTTCCAACGCGTATGGCGCGCCCATGCTGACTATCGCTGATCTCAGCCTGCCGTCGGGTGCGCTCAGCCCGCGCCACGAGCAGCCGCTGCCCTTCGCGGGCGTCTCGGTGGCGCTGGCGGGCCAGCAGGCCTATGTGCTGCTGGCCGATGGCAGCGTCCGTGTGTTCTCGCTGAGCTAGGCTCTGCTAAAGGCGAGGGGTGCATGTTTGCCCCTCGCCTTTGGCATGCAGGCAAATGTCGTCTCAGCTCTGGGCCTGGTAGTCGGCCAGCGTGATCAGGGTGATGCTCTCGCCGGGGCTGAGGCAGGGCACTTGGGCCATGTCGTGGTGGTGCTGCACCACCAGCTGGGCCTCGCCCAGCGCCAGCGCGTTGATGCAGTGCGAGACGCCCTGGGCGTCGGGCGTGCAGTTCTCGTCGGTGCGCACCACGGCGGCTGCGCCCGACTTCGGGGCTGCCCCGCTGATCAGGCTGGCGAACAGCACGCCGCCCTCGCCGCTGATCGCGGGGGACTGCTGGCCGCGCGGCACGATCACCAGCGTGCGGCCCTGGCTGCTGGCCTGGGCGGCGGGGTGGCCTGGGTCGGCTGCGGCGGGCTGCGGCGCGCGCATGCGCCCGATCAGAAAGGCGAGCGCCAGCACCAGCACGCCGCCGCCGATGATGATCAGCAGCCGCCTGCCGCGCTGCGAGAGGATTAGGTCCATGGTCATTCCTTGCTATTGTGGTGCGCGATCGGCGGAAAGCGAGGCCGAGGGCGCTTGGCGATCATCTGGGCGCATGGTACCGCCGCAAGCTGAGGCCTCGTTGAGCCTTTCCTGATGCCCCGCTGAGGATTATGGTCTGCCGCGCCCCAGAGCCTATGTGTTAAAGCGCAGCGCATAAGGGGCGAATACACCACACTGGAAGCAGCGGCTTCGTGGGCCCTGGGAGCGTTTTGTTGCTTGGTGAATTGGGGGCTTGGTGGGGAAAACATGCTGGTGAATGAGAACGCAGCGACCCTCTGCCACACCCTGCTGTGACGCCACATGTCGTACCTCGCTGCTAGGATGTGGCTAGCCGGATCAAGCCAAGGAGCATATATGCCACCACTCAGCAGCGAACAATTCATCACGCGTATGAAGCTGCGCGAGCTACAGGCCCAGCGCGACCAGCTGCAGCGCGCCTACGACGAGATCGCGCAGCGCGCTGCCGCCGCCCCCGACGATGCGGCGCGCATCCGCACGCTCTACGCTGGGCTACAGGCGCTGATGTTCGCGGGCGAGCCGTTCCACCCCGATGTGAAGAACCTGGGCATGCTCCTGCACGATATCGAAGCTGGCCGCGCCTCGGACGAGGCGGTGGCGTTCTGGCGCGGTCGGCTCGATCAGGAGCTGGCGCGCGGTCGCCTGCGGGCCGATGTGGTCTACCTGTTTGGCGCGCTGCTGGATGAGTGGGCCGAGCGCCGCGACATGCTGCCCGATCTGCCCGAGCGCCGCGACATCTTGGCCGGTATGCTCGAGCGCGCCCAGCAGCCGTCGTTTGCGGCCATCGACCACGCGCTGCTCGACGACATCTTTGGCTTCTTGGTGGCCGATCGGCCCGCCATGGCCAAGGCCGTGGCCGAGGCCATCGGTGAACACCTCAATACCCGCGTCGAGCCAGACGAGGCTCGCGATGTGCTCTGGCAGATCCGCCACGACCCGAGCCGCCACGCCGCGCTGCGCGAGGAGGCCCAGCGCGTGGTCGAGAGCGACCTGCTGCTGAAGGAGTTCGCCGACGCGCTGACCATCCTGATCGGCCAGCGCCACACCTGGGAATGGAGCGCCGAGGGTACCCCGGCGCAGGCCCGCTGGCTGCGCACCAAGTGGCGGCTGTTTTTGGATGACGATCTGCCAAACGCATGCCTGCTGGAGGTGCTTGGCGCACGCTGGCACCTCGTGCTCTCCATCGTGTTTGGCGATACCCTTAAGCTGCGCCAGGCGCGGCTCCAGCGCCTTGAGGAGCTGGATGCGCCGCAGGTGATCATCGATAACGAGCGGCGGCTGCTTGGTGCGGATCCGGGCGTGCGAGCTGTGCTCACGCACGACATCTGGGATGAGGCGGATGGCGATGAGGATGCTCGCTCCTCCTCGATTGTGCAGCAGCGCATCCAGGCGTTCGGGCGAGTGCGCAGCGCGTGGCGGGAGCAGGGCTACAACGGGTCGGGCTATACGAGCGCCATGCCGATGGCGCTCGCCCTGATCAACGCCGAGCTGCAGCTGGGCCGCGCCGCCTTCCCCGATAGCCCGGTGTATGTGGTGAAGCTCGACCTGAAGGACTACTACCCCAGCCTCTCGCACGATCTCGTGCTTTCTATCCTGCGGCGGCTTGGCCTGCCCGATCGCGAGCTTGCCTTCTTCCAGCGCTACACCCAGGCACGCGTGCAGTCGGGCGGGGCTGCGCTGGTAGCCCAGCGCGGCCTGCCAAACACCCGCCAACTCTCGGATGTGCTAGGTGACCTGGTGCTGCGGCTGCTGGATGTGCACATCCAGCGCTCAGCGCGGGTGATGCTGGTGCGCACGATGGACGATATCTGCCTGATCGCGGCAGCGCCCGATGAGGCATTGCGGGCGTGGCATGCCGCCCAGGGCTTCTGCGCGGCATGCGGGCTGGAGCTGAACATGGCCAAGTGCGGGGCGGTGGCGCTGGGCGGCGATCTGCCGCCTGGCCTGCCTGCGGGCGACGTGACATGGCAGATGCTGGCGCTGGGCCAGGATGGCGAGTGGCGCGTGAACCAGCCCGCCCTCGACAGCTTCCTGCGCCAGTCGGCGTGGCGGGTGGGGCAGGCCACGGCGCTGCTCTCGAAGATCGAGCTGTACAACCAGCAGCTCGGCCTGCTGGGCCAGCTGGTGGCGCTGGCCGCCCCGCTGGGCCAGCAGCACCGCCGCAGCGTGGATGCGGCGCTCGCGCGCTACCGCGCCGAGGTGCTGGGCGGCGATGCTGCTCAGGCGCTGGCCGCTGAGCTGCCCAGGCGCTTCCTGGGCGGGCAGCAGGGCGCGGCGGTGAGCGAGGCCTGGCTGCACTGGCCGATAACGGCGGGCGGTCTGGGGCTGCTGCACCCCACGCTGCTGGCCCAGCCCTACGCCCAGGCCTATGCCGAGCACGCCCCAGCGGCACCGACGGCCCCACGCCAGCGCGATTGGGCGCGCGCAAATAACCTGTGGTCGCGCTTCTACTTCAAGCTGCTGGATGCGGTCGATCAGACCATCCCAGAGCAGCAAACGGTGATGGAGTCGCTGGTAGAGGATTTCATTGCCAGGGGCAAGGAGCTGAGCGATGGCCAGCAGGATGGCCTCTCGGCCTACTGGCGCTGGGTGCTCTACACCTATGGCCCGCAGATCCTCGATAGCTTCGGCACCTTCCGCTTCCTGGAGACGGCGCTGGTGCCCCAGCACCTCATCCTCCAGCGCAGCCTGGCCGACACCGAGTCCAGCGTGCTGCTGGCCCTGGCCCCGCCCGCCCAGGTCTAGGGGCGCGGCGGCAGACACTGCTACCATCTAGCGACGAACTAGCTTCCATGTTGATCACTTGGTGTGGGTTGGTGCAGGCTACAGTAGGCAGTGACACCCGACCACCGCTTCACCTCTGCCGCATTCAAGCCAAGGAGTCACTTCATGCTCACTCGTTGGAACTGCTACCGCATGGCTGCAACACTGCTGCTGCTGGTGCCGCTTGCCGCCTGCGGCGAAGCGCCCGCACCGGCGGCGCAGGCCCCATCCCCCGCCGCCCCCGCCGCCACCGAGGCCCCCGCCGAGCCTGCCGAGGCACCCACAGCCGAGCCAGAGGCCGCTGAGCAGGCCGCCACGCCGCCGCTCAAGAGCGAGGGCCAGCCGGTCGGCGGGGTGAATAGCGAGGTCGGCACCAGCGGCGTCTATGCCTCCGACCTCGGGTTCCGCGCTGACGCCAATGGGTTTGGCTTCCCGAACTATGGCGGCGAGGGCGAGACCAACATGACGCCCAATGATGTCCGGCGCATGTTTGGCGACAGCGCCTGCGAGTCGATAGAAGGCGATGAGTGCACGCTGACGCCGCCGGGCGCCCAGTGGCTGGAGTCGATGAACAGCGCCACCAGCGGCGGGCACTGCGAGGGCATGGCCGTGCTGAGCAACCTGTTCTACACCGGCAAGGTCAACCCAGCCGACTTTGGCGCGGAAACAGTGCCTGCGCTCCAGATCGCTGGCAACGAGCCGCTCCAGCGCGAGATCGCCTACTGGTTCGCCACGCAGGCCACCCAGCCCGCGCGTTCGGGCATTGTCCCGCAGACGCCTAGCGGCGTGGTCAATACCCTGCTGACATCCTTCGCGGCTGGCCCGTCGGGCGGCGAGCAGTACGCCGTGGGCATCTACAAGCGCGACCGCAGCGGCGGACACGCGGTCACGCCCTACGCCGTCGAAGATCGGGGCGAGGGCGTCTACTGGATCATGATCTACGACAACAACTACCCCGGCGAGCCGCGCGCGATCGAGGTGAACACCAGCGCCGACACCTGGAGCTACTCCGGCTCCACCAACCCAGCCGAGCAGGAGGGCCAGTATGAGGGCGACGCCGAGACGATGACCCTGGAACTTGCGCCGATCGCGCCGCGCCTGGGGGTGCAGGATTGCCCGTTCTGCGCACCAGACGAGGCGGCCTCTAGCGACGGCCAGCTCAAGGCGCTTATGGCCCCCGCACCAGACTACAACCAGGTCTGGCTTGAGGGGCCTGCCGACCTGCTGATCTCCGACGCGCAGGGGCACTCGATCGGCTTCAAGCAGGGCGTCTTTGTCAACGACATGCCCGGGGCGCAGTCAAACGCCAACAAGTTTGGCGTCAGTGTCTGGGAGACCAACGCCGAGCCGATCTACTACATCCCGGTGGATATCGACTTCACGATCAGCATCGATGGCAGCCGCCTGACCGAGCCGACGACCTCGACCGTGACGATGATCGGCCCTGGCTACGCGCTCGATGTCAGCGAGATCGTCCTCGCGCCGGGGGATGTGGACACGCTCGATGTGTCGCCCGACGGCAGCCTGATCTCGTACCGCACCCAGAACACCGTGACCCCCTACATCCAGGTGGCGGTCGAGACCGATGCCGCCGACTATCTCTTTGGGATCTATGGCGAGGAGATGGCGCCAGGCGAGGCGCTGAATCTGGCGCTGGATACCAAGCAGGGCTGGCTGAGCCTTGACTCGATCGATAACGCCGAGCCGGGCAGCTACAGCATCGAGGTGGCAAAGTACGACGATGCCAGCGAGCAGATCTTCGGTGCCGGGGGAGTGGTGCTAGAACCCGACGATGTGGTGTATATCGACTATCTCAAATGGCCCGGCAATAACCAGCCCATGGCGCTGGATGTAGACTATGGCGGCGATGGCTCGGTGGATGAGACGCTTGAGGTCGCCGACATCACCGACTCGCTCCAAGAATAGCCGAGATGCACGCGGGCGGCCTGCTGGCTGCCCCCTCTGTTGAAATGAAGAAGCGCGGGTGCGGTAGAAGCACGCAGAAACGCCACGTTCTGCGTGCTTCTGTTGTGCTGCCCGACCAATGGGCCAAAAGCCGCGGGCAAAATACGCCCAGCGATGGACGGGATTGGCCCGACGGCGATGCTATACTCTGCCCTGTCCGCACACATCCGCATCTATGCCAAGAAGGAGGGAGCAAGCCATGACCACACAACATCTCCAGCACGTCACCTTGCGCCCGAGCCGCGCCGACCGCGCCGCCGTGCTTGGCGAGATCCTCGCCTAGCGCCCGCCCCTCGGTTCTCCGCACCTGCTCGGACGCCTGCACACCGCGCCCTGGCCCCGCCGTGCCCTGTGGCACCGCCGCGCCGCCGCGCGCATGTTCGACACATGCTGTGCTATCAATCCTGTAGCTGGAGAACACTAATCCATATGGATATCGACATTTTGGCCCTGCGCAAGCAGTTCGACCGCATCGGCGCGCGCGTTGCTGTCTCGCCTGTCGTGGTGGAGCGCTGGCAGCGCACCCGTGGCCCCGGCATTGACATCGGCAGCGACCGCACCGGGGAGTTCTTTGACATCCGCGTGCGCCCGACCGAGGCGGTGTCCTACGACGTGGTGGATGTGCAGCCGCGCATGCGCCACCTGCTGCTGCTGGCCCGCCGCGACGGCGGCGTGAAGGAGAAGTACCTGTGCGGCCACGACGAGCGTCACTGGTTCGTGTGCGCCGTGCCCGAGCGCCACGGCATCTCGGGTGTGGTCACGGCCATGCAGGCGCTTCAGCCCACCGAGGTGCGCATCGTGGCCGAGCAGTCGCTGCGGCCCAAGCTGCGGCTGCGCCGCCACAACGCGGCCTTCATCCGCCAGGGCGAGTGGTTCTTTGTGCCCGCGCCCGATCTGGTGGTCGACGAGCGGCGCATCCATCGCAACGAGCCGATCAGCCGCGGCGGCGGCGGCAAGCCGCACTGGTGCGAGTTCCTGCACCGCCGCGATGGCGAGGCGGTGATGGTGTGTCGGCAGCACCCCGGCGGCCTGACAATGGATGAGTACGAGCGGCTGATCCAGGCTCAGCCTAGCGCGCGCATGTGGCGCTGGCAGGCCAGGCGCCGCAACGCCACCGTGTATGTCCGTGGCCGCGTATCGCACCCCGACCACCGCACGGTGGTGCTGCCCAGCTGGCACCGTGTGCTGATGAACACCGAGAGCGAGGCCGCCGCCAGCCGTAACGTCGTCTTCCTCGACTAGCGGCTGCGCCGGATGCTGGCGAGGCGCGGGGTTTAAGCCCCACGCCTCTTTTTTGCACCCGCACGCCCTCGGCGCGGGCTAGACCGCTACGCCCAGCGCGAAGCGGCGCAGTGCGAGGGCCACGCCATCCTCGGCGTTGGACGCGGTGCGGTAGCGGGCGTGCGCGGCCACGTCGGGCGCGGCGCTGGCCATGGCCACGCTCACCCCGCTCACCGCGAACATGCTGATGTCGTTCTGGCTGTCGCCCACGCTCATCACCTCTTCCTTGCTCAGCCCCAGCCGCGCGGCCACCTCGGCCAGCGCCGCGCCCTTGCCCACGCCAGGCGGCATCCACTCCAGAAAGGAGCGGTGGGTGCGCAGCTGGTCGAGCGCGGGCGCGGTGAGGGCGCGCAGCTCGTCGTCGCACGGGCTGGCCTCGCAGAAGGCCAGCAGCTTGACCGGGTCGGGGATGTGCTGGGGCGTGAGCGCGGGCACCTCGCGGAACATCGGCTCGCCGTAGGAGAGCAGCACATCGGGCTGGGCCTTGCCGGGCAGGTAGACGATCTCGCGCAGCCCAAACAGGCAGAACGGGATGCCCCGCGCGAGCAGCAGCCCGCTCACCAGCGCCACCTGGTCGGGCTGCAGCAGCTGGCGGGCGCGCACGCTGTCGCTGGCCACGTCGCCCACCGCCGCGCCGTTCTGGCAGATCAGCTCGGGCAGGCCCAGGGCCTGGCCGTAGGGGCGCATGGAGTCGAAGGATCGACCGCTGGCCAGCACGACGTGGATGCCTGCGTCGAGGCAGTCGCGGATGGCGGACGCATTGGCCGCGCTGATCTGGTGGTCGGGCCCAAGCAGCGTGCCGTCGAGGTCGAGGGCGATGCATCGGATCTGGGTCATGTGTTGTGTGCGCGGGTCTCTGCGGCGTGTGCTGCGGAGAAAGCGCGCCCTCCTTGCTGTGATGTGTTGCTGCGGGGCCACTTCGCCGCCGTGGTGGGGCTGCTCGCCGCCGAGCGCCCACGCTGATTATACCCGCAGCGTGGCCCGCCGCCTGTGGGGCGCAGGGCGGAGATGGCGGGGCCTGTGCGCTCTGGGTAGACACCGATGCTTGACCACCAAGATACCAAGGGACAAAGGGGGACACATACCACGAAGGCTCGAAGACACGCGTGGGATTTTTGGCATTGTGATGCTTAGGATGGCGCTTCGATCTATCGCCCCACAGATCAGCACTGTGACTTGCCATCCCGCACCGATCGCACTACAATAGCCGCACATCTGTTCGCTGCAACAGGAGTGTGCGATGACCTCGCCCACCTCTTTCACCCAGCCGTTTCTCGTGCTGCTTGCCGATACCTGCGGCGTGAGCGAGCGACCACGCCGCGCTCGTGGAGCGCCTGCGTGCCCGCAGCGACTGGCTGGCCGTTGCCGCCAGCATGATGCTCCTTGCCCCCTGCGCGTATCACGTCGGTCTGGTATCTGAAGGGAAGTGGTTATGTCCGAGCGTTATAGCCTTTGTGAAGGTATTTTTCAGCATCTTGGGCTTGAAGGCACAAGCTATGAGATTGGCCGCCAGCAGGCCGAAGTCCTACAGGCGACGAACCAAGGCTTTCTGAGCTTCCTCACATCGGGGGAGATGCACCCTGAGAGGTACGGGTTCGCCAGCTTCAGGCAGCTTCAGGAGGTGTACGAGGTGGCCTGCCCAGGCATCAACGACGAGATCCAGGGCTTTGCTGATAGGCTGGGGCTGCCGGTCGAGAAGATCATATTTTATGATATGGCCCATGTGGTGCAGACAAACTGCTCGCATGTGGCCGTATTGCCGCCGCTTACCCAGGATGCCCACCTGCTGGTGGCCCGCAGCTATGAGTGGAAGCCCGAGGAAGAAGACCTGCGGCTCTGCACAACCGGCGTGAGCGGGAAGGCGCGCCACATCGGCTTCTCGTGCCTGCTCTTTGGGCGTATGGAGGGCATGAACGAGCACGGCCTGAGCCTGACTATGTCGGGCGGAAATGCCGCAGGGCTTCCGCACGAGTGGAACAAAAAGACCGGCCTGCAGTGCTGGGTTGTGCAGCGCGGCATTCTTGAAAGCTGTCGGGATGTGCAGGATGCTCTGGAAAAGCTAGCTGCATGTCCTCCCACCAGCAACACCAATATGCTGCTGGCCGAGCCGAGCGGGAAGGCTGCTCTGGCGGAGATCTACGCGGGGGAGCTGCAGGTGAAGCAGGTTGACAGCGCCTGTGATATGCCCTATATCGTTTCTACCAATCACTATGTTTTGCCTGGCATGCGCGAACGCAATTACCACCAGTTTATTCTTGATCACTCTCTGCCACGGGCCGAGGCGCTGCGAGCGTGTATTGAAAGCAGCCGCCCCCGCGTCACGCGCGAGACCTTACGCGAGGTCCTAACGAAGGAGATACCTTATGGCTGCTTTGGCCCCTACTACTCCGGCGGGTTTGGCACGCTGTGGTCGATGATCTTTGACCTGACGGTTGGCGAGGTCGAGATCTGCTTTGGTGCGCCGGGGTATAATGCCTGGCGCACTTTTACGCTTGAGCACCCTGGCGAGCCACACGAATATACCGCAGTATTCCCCGACAAACGATAGCGCAACGCTAGCTGCCTTCGTTGGGTGCATGTTTTCTGGCTTTCCCCAATGGGGGAAGACCAGCTCGTTGGGTTGCCCATGGGTCAATCCAACAGCGCTATCGGTGCTATAATCGACATTTGCGAGAGATCACGTGGCCTGCCGATGGAGAGAACTAGCAGGCGCTGAGTGTGGGAGCGTGCCGATGGACGATACCGAGAGCCAGGCCGAGCTTCGGCAGCGGATTGCCGCGCTGGAGGCCGAGCTTGCCCAGCTGCGGGCGATCGAGGCCGCCGCCCGCGAGGCGCACGCCTTCTTCGCCGGGCGGCGGCCAGGCTTCGCCATGACCTACCCCCGCGACATCCTCGGCGCGGCGCTTGAGCCGGATAAGCCCAGGAGGGGCACGAAGGCAGGCGCGGCACCTAGGGCGCGGGCAAGACGCCGCAAGCCGTAGCGACACGATCAGCCGCCCTAGGTTTTGCACGAGGTATCGTATGAACCGCGCCGTTCTTATCGCTGTGCAGCTCCGGCTTGCCGACGGGGTACAGCTCCACTATCTTGATCCGCTGGAGATAGCGCTCGACTGCCACCAGTGTCGGCGCACGCGCCGGACGGTCATTATCCAGCAGGCTGATGGCTCGGCGATCTGCACGCCAGCGCGGCACCACTTTCCGGCGCAGCTTGCCGCGCGGCACATCGGCGATGCCCCAGGGCAGATCCGCCTGCTGGTGCACTATGACTACCAGCCATTTGCCGACGCCAAGTACCCGATCGAGTCAACCGGCGTGCCATCCTGGGGGCGCGTCAGCTTCACATGCGCGTGCCCGCGCTGCGGGGCGCTGAGCGCCGCGAGCACGCAGACCAATATGGTGCGCCCATGGACCCAGCGCTGCGCCTGCGGCCTCGCGCTGTACACCGATGCGGCGGTGATGCCGCGCTTCGAGCCGGTGCCGCTCACCTTCAGCCTGCCCGCTGATAGGCCCTGAGCGCGGCTGCAGGGCACCTGGGCGACGGCCCCGATCGGTACTGCGGTTATTATGCAGGCCGTTGGGTGTCGCATCAGTGGGCTGAAAATAGAAAAATAGCGAGTGTGGTATACTTTACGCCGCTATACGTGCACAATCTTGTTTGGGAGCAGCGATCTATGAAGCTTGCCGAGGCGCTTATCCTTCGCGCCGACTACCAGAAGCGAGTGGAGCAGCTCAAGCAGCGCCTGCAGCAGAACGCCAAGGTGCAAGAGGGCGACGCCCCCGCTGAAAACCCCGCCGAGCTGCTCGCTGAGCTTGAGCGGATAGCTGGTGACCTGACTCTTTTGATCCAGCGCATCAATCGTACCAATGCGTCGACGGCTTTCCCGAAGGGGCCGACGCTGGCCGACGCCCTGGCGCTGCGCGATGTGACCAAGATAAAGCTGGCCGTGTATCGCGACCTTGCCCAGGCCGCGTCGATCTCGCACACGCGCATGACCCGCTCCGAGGTGCGCTTTCAGAGCACGGTGAATGTGGCGGAGATGCAGCGGCAGGCCGATCAGCTTGCGAAGGCATACCGCGAGCTTGATGCGCAGATCCAGGCGGCGAACTGGCTGACGGATATACTGGAGTAGGTGCGATGGTAGCCGAGGTTCGCTAGGCGAGCACAGCCCGCCAACTGGGGAAGTTGGAATGGTGGCGTGGGGGCCACGCCAGCGGGTTCGATTCCCGCACAGCTTACACCGTATGCCCAGGAATGTCACAAGCGTACGGCGTACTGTGATTGTTACACCCATGTGCTGATGGCGGATCACGGCGAGGGCGGGAGCGGGGTTGCACCTATCTTCATACAAACCTAAGGATGAACAAGCGCGTTATACGGACGTAGCCCATGTCCAAAGTCTACCCCTACATCGGCCCGCACGATCTGCTGCGCCTGCTGGCCCAGCCGAGCGACCGTATGCGCGTACTGGGCCTGGATGATCTCGCGCGCTGGCTCGGCATCGGCCAGCGGTGGGCGCGGCCCCGCGCTGTGACCTCCACCTACATCGTGGATACGGCGGGTCACCTGTGGCTCGCCGACCGCCACTCCGAGCACGTGGCCTGCGCGGGCGGGCGGGATGTGCTGGCGGCAGGCGAGGTCACGTTCGCCATCGAGGGCCAGCAGATCGGCGTGGCGGAGATCACCAACCAGTCGACCGGCTACTGCCCCGCGCTGGAGTGCTGGCCAGTGGTCGCGGCGGCGCTCGATGGCATCGGCGTCGCGCGCCCGCCGGGGTTCACGGCCAGCTTCATCTTCCGGCGCTGCGGCGCATGCGGCGCGGTCAACATCGTCAAAGATGGCATCTTCGAGTGCGCGGTATGCGAGGCAGCGCTGCGCCGCGATGGGGAGGAGTAAATTGAACCGCGCGGTTCTCATCTCTGTGCAGCTTCAGCTCGGCCTCGGAGTACAGCTCCACTATCTCGATCCGCTGGAGATAGCGCTCGACTGCTACCAGTGCCGCCGCACGCGTCGGACCGTCGTCCTTCGGCAGGCGGATGGTGCGGCGATCTGCACGCCGAAGCGTCACGCCTTCCCAGCGCAGCTTGCCGCGTGGCACATCGGCGAACCCGCCTCGCCTGAGATCCGCCTGCTGGTGCACTATGACTACCAGCCATTTGCCGACGCCAAGTACCCGGTCGACTCTACGGGCGCGCCATCGTGGGCGCGGGTCAACCTCACGTGCGTGTGCCCGTGCTGTGGGGAGGTGAGCGCCGCGAGTACGCAGACCAACATCGCTCGCCCGTGGACCCAGCGCTGCCCCTGCGGCTACGCACTGTACACCGATGCGGCGGTGATGCCGCGTTTCACCGCTGTGTCGCTTGTTCCGCCTGCCCGATGGTGCTTCCTAAGCGCGGCCTTTCCTATGTTCTTTGCTCCTTCGAGGTGTTCGCCCTTTTTATTCCTTGCGGCCTTGGTAGTTAGGTGTGACCAGCACGTCGTGGTGATCGGCTGGCAGATCAAGATCGATGCTGTCTCGCGCCGCGCGCAGATCGCGCACTCATAGGGGGACTCTATGCAGCAGATCCCTGCCTTTCCCTGGCCCACGCTCACCGAGCAGGATTCCCAGCGCTTTGCACGCCCGCCGCAGATCCGCCTGACGCTTCGCCACCACTGCAGCCCGATATCAGCGCTTGCGATAGATCGCAGCGAGACCTACTTGGCCAGCGCCGACCGTGAGGGCGCTGTGTGTCTGTGGGAGTTAGGCTCGGGCCGCTTGGTCTCTTCCTACCGCCACGATGGGGGCGTGTTCGCGCTTGCTTTTGGCGATCAGTCGCGCGTGGTGAGCGGCGGCGCTGATGCGGCGGTGCGGGTGTGGGACTACGCAGCGCACGCGCTGGTCTGCGCCCTGCCGACGCCCCCGCACGTTGGCGTCGTGGCGATTGACCCTACGTATCGCTACCTTGCGGCGGGTATCCACTACGCCAATACCATTGAGCTATGGGATTGGCCGTCGCTCCAGCCGATCCAGACGATAAAGGGCGACTATTATACGTTTTCGCTGCTTGGGTTTGATGCGACCGGTACAGCGCTCCATGTGCGCCTAGAGCATGGCGAGAATCAGATTGTGAGCATCCCCGATGGCGCGCTGCGTCAGTCCTTCAAAGATGAGCATCTTGGCGAGTGGAGCTACTCGGCGCTCTCGCACGATGCCAGAATGCTGGCGACCGCGTGCGAATGCGACGATCATGTGTGTATCTGGGACACACAGACAGGCGAGATGATTCAGTCTATCCATGTCATGTTTAAGGGCGGCCCGTATGATCCAAATATCGCGCTGCGCCCAGATGGTACGATTCTTGTGTCCGCGGCGCTAGATGAGCAGATACGCGTCTGGCAGCCCAATACCGGCGCGCTGCTCTCATCCTGCCCGAATCAGCACGACGATGAGGTGTGCGCGATGACTATGAGCAGCTCACATCTGATAACGGGCGATCATGATGGAATAATACAGCTCTGGCACTTTCAATGAATTTGTGATTGCTTCTTATCCCTGGCCTCTCATCCGTTGAGTGATGCTTTCTCTTCTGCCCTCTGGAGCGAATCATGGACGATCTCCATCTCATCCTGGTCGACCCCAAGCCAGCGCTCTGCCGGGCCTTGCGGAAGGCCTTTGATGGTCTGCCCAACGTCGAGGTGGTGCAGGGCTACTTCGAGCGCCTGCCCGCCTTTGACTGCATGGTCAGTGCCGCCAACTCGTTTGGGCTGATGGATGGCGGTGTGGATGCCGCGATCATCAACTTCTTTGGCGACCAGCTGATGGCCCGTGTCCAGCGGCGCATCCTGGATGTGTACCTGGGCGAGCAGCCGGTGGGCACCGCGCTGATTGTGGAGACGCAGCATCCCAAGCACCCCTTCATCGCCCACGCCCCAACCATGCGCGTGCCCAGCTCGGTGGCGGAGAGCGAGAACGCCTACCTGGCCATGTGGGCCACGCTGCTGGCGGTGCGCCAGCACAACCAGACCGCCGCGCCGCCTATCCGCACGCTCGCATGCCCAGGGCTGGCCACCGCAACAGGCGGCATGCTGCTCGACGAGGCCGCGCGGCAGATGGCGCTGGCCTACACCAATTTTCTCAGCCCGCCGTTCAAGATCACCTGGGCGTTTGCCGATCGCCGCCACGCGCAGATTCGGCGGCGGGCTAAGGTCGATGAGGACTAGGCGATAGAACCTTCTCAGGAGACAGAAGGTTTGCTTCTGATGGCCGATGCTGCGCCCATCCTCCCCTTTGTCCAGCGGCTCGCCGTGCCCGACCCGGCGACGCGCCGGGGTGCTCTGCTGGCGATCCTTCGCGAGCTGGGCGTCCCTGTTCTGCGCTATTGTGACGAGATCGCGGGGCGCACTCCCGAGAATATCGTCGTTCGCCTCGGCCAGGGCGCGCCCCGCCTGGTGCTGGCCGCCCACTACGACAGCGCGCCTGGCAGTAGCGGGGCCAACGACAACGCCGCTGGCGTGGCCATCTTGCTCAGCCTGCTGCGCGAGTATCGGCAGCACCCGCCCGCGCTGCCCTGCGATATCGTGTTCTTTGATCTAGAGGAGGCGGGCGGCTGGGGAAGCCGCGCCTACGTCGAGCGTTTCGCCACAGAGCACATTCTGGCGATGCTGAACCTCGATGTCTGCGGGTTTGGCGACACGATACTGCTCGGCCCGCGCCACAGCTGCGAGGAGTGGCCGCTGCAGGCGGCTGTCGATACGGCTGTGCAGCGGGGCGCGGGCCGTGTTCGCGTGGTGCGCCATCTGCCGCTGGGCGACGATGCCAGCTTTGCGGCGGTCGGCATCCCCAGCCTGTCGGTGACAATCGCGCCCGAGGCGGATGTGGAGCCGCTGCTTGAGGCGGTGCCGCTGATGCGCCAGCTGCGGCCAGCCGCGCGGATGCCAGCTGTAGCCGAGACGATCCACAACGGGCCACGCGACAGCGTCGATGTGGTCGAGGAGGCGGCGATGCAGGCGGTGCGTGCCTGCGTGCGAGGGATGGTAGCGGTGCTATCGCAGGCATACAGCGGATGAGCTGCAAGGCCGATCACCCGCCCGACCATAGGGGCTGCTGCGGGGCGTGGTATGCGCCCAGAGCGCCCAGAACCATATCTTTTGGAGTCCAGATCTATGAGCATACAGTATCTTCAGGGCGACGCCACCTCGCCACAGGCAAAGGGCAACAAGATCATCGCGCATATCTGCAATGATATCGGCGGCTGGGGTCGTGGCTTTGTGCTCGCCATCTCGCGCCGCTGGGGCGCGCCGGAGACGGCGTATCGAGCGTGGTATCAGGGGCGAGCCTCAAATGACTTTGGCCTGGGCGCGGTGCAGCTTGTGGCGGTTGAGCGCTACATCTGGGTGGCAAACATGGTGGGCCAGCGGGGCACCAAGACCGGCAGCAAGGGGCCACCCGTGCGCTACGATGCCGTCGCCGCATGCCTCATGAAGCTGGCCGACCTGGCGCAGCTTCATGAGGCGTCTGTCCATATGCCCAGGATCGGCTGCGGCCTCGCTGGCGGCAGCTGGGATCGGATTGAGCCGCTGGTGCGCAGCGCGCTGCTTGATCAGGGTATCGATGTCACGGTCTATGATTTTGACTGATGCGCCATTGCTCTATCCCGTCTACGCGCCCCAGGTTAGGCGGTAGCGCAGCCACACGTGGCCGCCTTCCAGCGCCTCGCAGTGCGCCAGCGCCATCTGTGCGCCAGGCAGCGCGCCCGGCCCGCCCGCCATGTCGAACACGGCGGCGCTGCCCGGCGTGCCATCCACGCTCGGCGCGATCACCAGGCTTAGCTCGTCCACCAGCCCAGCGGCCAGCATCGCCCCATTGATCGCCCCACCGCCCTCCAGCAGCATGCGCCGTAGGCCCAGCTGGTCGCCCAGCGCAGCCAGCGCGGCGGCCAGGTCGATCTTGCGCTCGCCCGCGAACATGTACGAGACACCATCGGCGCGCAGCCCGGCCAGGTGGCTGTCGGGCACAGCCTGGGCCAGCACCACCAGCAGCGGGTCGCCGCCGATCTCGCCGCGCCCCCAGGCGATCTTGCCTTGGGCGTCAAGCACAACCGCCCATGCCTCGGCCTGCTCCTGCGCCAGCCATGGCTGGCGCGGGTAGCTGGCCTGGCTCGGCGGGTAGGGCGTATCGCGCTGGGCGAACTCCTGCCCGGTGACGCGGCCCACCAGCCAGGCGTCGCTGCCGATCTCGTCGTGCAGGCGGTCGTAGGTGCCGTCATCCTGAAACGGCGGGTGCCAGCGGTCGGGCAGGATGCGGCCATCCACGCTCGACACTATGTGGCAGATCACATATGGTCTCATGCGATGTTCCTTCGTCTTTGTCCTGCGCCCGGCCTCGTGAGCCGAGCGCATGCTCTCTTTCCTCCCCTTGGCTTCTGGGAGCCTTGGTGGTAAAAATCTTCGCGCCTTCGTGGGAGAATCCGCAGCGCTAGGCCTCCTCGCGTAGGTTCACGCGCAGCAGCTGCGCCCAGTCAAGCTCGGCCCAGTCTAGCTCCTCCTCGATCCGCTGGAACGCGGTATCGCCGATCGTGCCCGACGAGCGCAGCGACATCAGGTGCTGGCGCTGGGCCTGGGTGGCGGTGCGCACTACATAGGCGTCGACGCTATGGGTGCTGCCGTCCGGGGCAGGCGTGGTCTCGACCATCGGCACGCTGCCGTCGACGGCGTACTCGCGCTCGGCGTGGCGCAGCTGGATCTCGTAGCGGTAGCGCGCCAGCTTCGCCGTCTCGGCCCCCGGGCAGCCCGCCGCCGCCGTCACCGCCGCCCGCAGCACCGCGACACGCGCCGAGCGCACCTCGCGCTCGACCTCGCCGTCGTCCTCAAGGTGCAGGCGCAGCATCAGCGGGCGCAGCGTCATACCCTGGATGACCAGCGTGCCCAGCACCACGCCGAACGCGGCCACGATGATCAGGTCGCGGTAGGGGAACGCGCCCTCGCTGCCGGTGGGCAGCGCCAGCGCGGTGGCCAGCGTCACGGTGCCGCGCATGCCGCACCAGCCCACCACCGCCGCGCTGCGGGCGCTCAGCGCCACGGGGTCGCGCCTGCCCGTCAGCTTGACCAGCGAGCGGCTCAGCGCCGCCGCGCCCGTCACCCAGAGGATGCGCGCCACGATCACCGCCGCGCACACCGCCACCGCCACGAGCGTGTACTGCACGCCCAGCTCGGTGGTGGCCCGCGCGGCGATCGACTTGAGCTGGAAGCCGACCAGGATGAAGGCCAGCACGTTCAGCACGAACACCGCCACCTCCCACACCGCCCACGAGGGGATGCGGATGTGCGCGGGCATGATCTCGGGCGAGCGGCGCGACGCCAGCATGGCGAAGACCACCAGGGCGATGATGCCCGAGAGGTGCAGCCGCTCGGCGATCACCCAGACCAGGAAGGTGCCGCCGAACTGGAAGATCACCGAGGTCGCCACATCGCGGATGCGGCTGTGGATGGCCAGCGACAGCGGCGCGAGCACCATGGCCAGCACCACGCTGCCCACCGTCACCACCAGCATGGTCGGCACCACGCTCCACCCCGAGATGAAACCGGTGATCGTGGCGCTGACCGCCAGGCGGTAGATCAGCAGCGCGCTGGCGTCGTTGAACAGGCTCTCGCCCTCCAGGATGACCAGCAGGCGGTGCGGCGGGCGCAGCTGCTTGAGCACCGTGGTGGCCGCCGCCGCGTCGGGCGGGGCCACGATCGCGCCCAGCGCGATCGCCGCGCCCCAGGGCATGTCGGGCACCAGCAGCTTGGTCACCCACGCGGTGAGCCCGATGGTCAGGATGACCGCGCCGAGCGCCAGGCTGGCCACCGGCCGCCAGTTCGCGCGCAGGTCGCGCGGCGAGGCGTCGAAGGCCGCGTCGCTGAGCACGGGCGCGACAAACAGCGCCAGCGCTAGCTCGGGGTCTAGCTCTAGCGTGGGTACGCCGGGGATGAGCGCGAGCACCGCGCCAGCCAGCGCCACCAGCGCGGGGTAGGGCGCGCCCATCCGACGGGCCACCGCCGCCAGCACAGCCCCGCCCAGCAGCAGCGCGATAATTACCTCAAATACTTCCATGGTTGCTCCTGTTCTGTGCTGTTGTCGGCGTCTTGCGCTCTTCGCGATTCTACCCGATGTAGCAAGGTATCTTTTTCCACGCGCCGTTTGTCTCGCGCGCCTCCCACGTTCGCCTCTCGTGTCTTCGCGCCTTCGTGGTATTCGTTTTTTTGTTCCTTGGAGTCTTGGCGTCTTGGTGGTAAAAACGCCCTGCCGAACCAGAACGCATAGACCCGAGAGACAACCCGATAGCCCTATGCAACATTGTTGCATAGGGCTATTATCACATCGGCGGGTGATTCTGCTGAAAGGTACGCTAGTCCATCATATCACTGGTGTCCAACGATCCTGTGCGGCACGTACGGCTCTTCGAGGTAGGCCACCTGCTCGGCGCTCAGCGCCACATCCAGCGCGCCCACGGCGGCATCCAGATGCTCGATCTTGGTGGCCCCGATGATCGGCGCGGCCACCGGCTGCTTCTGCAGCAGCCAGGCCAGGGCCACGTGCACGCGGGCCACGCCCAGCTGCTCGGCCACCTCGGCCACACGCTGCACGATCTGGCGGTCGGTGTCGGCGGTGGTGTCGTACTTGGCCTTGGCGGTCTGGTCGGTGGCGGCGCGCAGGGTCTGGCCATCCCAGTCGCGGGTCAGCCGCCCCGCCGCCAGCGGGCTGTAGGGGATCGCGCCGATCTTCTCCTCGCGGCAGAGCGGCAGCATCTCGCGCTCCTCCTCGCGGTAGATCAGGTTCAGGTGGTTCTGCATCGAGACAAAGCGCGCCCAGCTGTGCTGCTCGGCCACATGCAGCGCCTTCTGGAACTGCCAGGCCCACATGGCCGACGCGCCGATGTAGCGGGCCTTACCGGCGCGCACCACATCGTTCAGCGCCTCCATGGTCTCCTCGATTGGCGTCTGGTAGTCCCAGCGGTGGATCTGGTAGAGGTCGACGTAGTCGGTGCCCAGCCGCCGCAGGCTGTTGTCGATCTCGGCCAGGATGGCGCGGCGCGAGAGCCCGCCGCCGTTTGGCCCCTCGCGCATTCTGCCGTGCACCTTGGTGGCCAGCACCACATCCTCGCGCCGCGCGAAGTCCTTGAGTGCCTTCCCCACGATCTCCTCGCTCCTGCCGATCGAGTAGACATTGGCGGTGTCGAAGAAGTTGATGCCGATCTCAAGCGCGTGCTTGATCACGGGGCGGCTCTGCTCCTCGTCGAGCACCCATTTGTGCACCCAGCGCTCGGCGTCGCCAAAGCCCATGCAGCCCAGGCAGATGCGCGAGACTTCCATGCCGGTGTTGCCAAGCCGTGTGTACTGCATACCCATCCTCGTGTGCTGAAGTGGGGCGGGCGAGGCCACGGTGGCCCGCCCGCCGTGTGTCTAGCGGTCGATCATGGCGTTCATGGCCGCGCCGTAGCGCGGGCCGGAGACTTTGCCGGGGGCGAGCGCCGCATCCAGCGTGGCCAGCTGGTCGGCGTCCAGCGCGATCTGGGCGGCGGCCACGTTCTCCTCCAGGTACTTCACGCGCTTGGTGCCGGGGATGGGCGCGATATCGTCGCCCTTGTGCAGCAGCCAGGCCAGCGCCACCTGCCCGGGCTTCGCGCCGATGGCGGCGGCCAGCTCGCGCACCGTCTCCGCCGCGCGCATGTTGGCGTCGAAGTTCGCGCCCTGGTAGCGCGGGTCGTTGCGCCGGAAGTCGCCCTCGGGGTAGTCCTCGGCCCGCTGCACCGCGCCGGTCAGGAAGCCGCGCCCCAGCGGCGAGAACGGCACCAGGCCGATGCCCAGCTCGCGCAGCGTGGGGATGATCTCCTCCTCTAGGTTGCGCTCCCACAGCGAGTACTCGCTCTGCAGCGCCGAGACCGGGAAGGTGGCGTGGGCGCGGCGGATGTTGGCCACGCCCGCCTCGGAGAGGCCAAAGAACCGCACCTTGCCCTCCTGCACCAGCTGGCCCACGGTGCCTGCCACCTCCTCGATCGGCACGGCGGGGTCGACACGGTGCTGGTAGAGCAGGTCGATGTGGTCGGTCTGCAGCCGCCGCAGCGAGGCCTCCACCACCTCGCGGATGTGCTCGGGGCGGCTATCCACCCCCGATATCCCGCCCTGGCCCAGCCGGAAGCCGAACTTGGTGGCTAGCGTCACCTGCTCGCGCCTGCCCTTCAGGGCGCGGCCCAGCAGCTCCTCGTTGGCGAACGGCCCGTAGGCCTCGGCGGTGTCCAGGAAGGTGCAGCCCAGCTCGATGGCGCGGTACAGCGTCGCGATCGACTCGCGCTCGTCGCGATCCTCGGCGGTGCCGTACGACTGGCTCATGCCCATGCAGCCCAGGCCAAGCGCCGAGACCTCAAGGCCCTGCGTGCCGAGCTTGCGTTTCTGAAGGCTCATTGGTGTCCTCCGTTGTTCTTTCTGCTGCTACTCGAAGCTGGCGGTGTCGGGGTTGGGGCCGAGCCGCACGCCCGTATCCAGCGCCGAGATTGCGGCCACCTCGTCGGGGGCCAGCGTGAAGTCGAAGATCTCGCTATTCTCTTTGATCCGGCCTGGGTTGGAGGATTTGGGGATGACCACCAGCCCAAGCTGGGTGTGCCAGCGCAGCACGATCTGCGCGGGCGACTTGCCGTACTTCTTGCCCAGGTCGGCCAGCAGCGGCAGCGCCAGCAGGCTGTCTTTGTTGCGCTGCCCGCCCAGCGGGTACCACGACTCGATCGTGATGCCGTGCTGGCTGGCGTATTTTCGCACATCCGGCTGGTTGAAGGTCGGGTGCAGCTCGATCTGCAGCGCGGCGGGCGTGATCTCGGCCTGGGCCAGCAGCTGGTCGATCTGCGCGGGGGTGAAGTTGCTCAGGCCGATAGCCCTGGCGCGGCCCTCTTTGGCGATCCGCTCCAGCGCCCGCCAGGTCTCGCCCGCCAGCCCCTTCATCGGCAGCGGCCAGTGGATGAGGTAGAGGTCGACATAGTCGAGGCCCAGCTTGCGCAGGCTTTCGTCGAAGGCCCGCAGGGTCTTGTCGTAGCCGTGGTGGGCGTTCCAGAGCTTGGTAGTGACGAAGATCTCGTCGCGCGGGATGCCGCTGGCACGTACCGCCTGGCCCACGCCCTCTTCATTTTGGTAGGCCGCCGCTGTGTCGATCAGGCGGTAGCCCAGCTCAAGCGCGGCGGCGACGGTGGCGGCGGTCTCGTTGTCGGGCACAAGGTAGACACCCAGGCCAAGCTGCGGCATGGTTACGCCGTTGTTCAGCTGTACCGATGGGATATTGGCCATTCTACTTGCTCCTTCTGGCTGCGGCGTGTGCCGCAGCTGCTCTACGCGGTGCGCGCCGCTGGCATCGCTAGGTATCCGATAGGCGGCGGACGGCTTCTATTATAGAAGCGATGCCGCCGCCGCGCTATGCGGATAGTCTAGGCTTCTTGCACGATCTTCCAGCGGCGCTGCGCTAGGGCTGGAAGAGCTGCTTGGCCACCATGATGGCCGACATCGCCCTGGGCCACCCGGCGTAGAAGGCCAGGTGGGTGATCGCCTCCACCAGCTCATCCTCGGCGAGGCCGTTCTCGCGGGCCTTGGCCAGGTGGAAGGGCAGCTGCTCGGCGTTGCCGCCCGCCACCAGCGCGGCCACGGTGATCAGGCTGCGGTCGCGCGGCGAGAGCTGCTGGCGCTCCCACACATCGTCGAACAGCACCTTGTCGCTTAGCTCCGCCAGCTTGGGCGCGAAGTCACCCAGCATCTTCTGTGCCGATGATGATTTTTTGGTTGACATATGCCCCCCTTGATGTTCTAGAACGCGATCATGACCTTGATCGCCTCGCGGTCGTTCATGGCGCGGTAGCCGTCGGGCACGCCGTCTAGGTTGGTCACGCGGTCGAACACGCGGCCCGGCTGGATCCTGCCCTCCAGCACGTCGGGCAGCAGCTCCTCCATGTAGGCGCGCACCGGCGCGGGGCCGCCAGCGATGGTCACGTTCTTGAAGAAGGCGGGCTGCGATGCGGGGATCTCCTGCTCCTGGGGCACGCCCACGCGGCCCACCGCCCCGCCGGGGCGGGCGATCTGCAGCGCGGTCTCCATCGATGCGCCGTGGCCCACGCACTCAAGCACGGCGTGCGCGCCCAGCCCTCCGGTCAGCTTCAGCACCTGCTCCACCGCCGCCGCGCCGCGCTCGCTCACCACATCGGTCGCGCCGAACTCGCGGGCCAGCGCGATGCGGTCGGCGTGCCGCCCCAGCAGGATGATCTGCTCGGCACCCAGGCGCTTGGCCGCGATCACGCCGCACAGGCCTACCGCGCCGTCGCCCACCACCGCTGCAATTTTGCCGGGGGCCACCTTTGCGGCCACGGCGGCGTGATGCCCGGTGCCCATCACATCCGAAAGGGTGAGCAGCGAAGGCATCAGGGCGTCGTCGGGGCCGACCGGCAGCGCCACCAGCGTGCCATCGGCCTGGGGCACCCGCACGGCCTCGCCCTGCCCGCCGCCGATGTCGGCACCGCCCCACCATCCGCCGTGCAGGCACGAGGTGTGCAGCCCGCTCTGGCAGAAGATGCAAGTGCCATCCGACCACGCGAAGGGCGCGACCACTAGCTGGCCCGGCTTTACGGTGCGCACGTCGCGGCCCACCGCCTCGACAACGCCGATAAACTCGTGGCCCATCTGGGCACCCTGCTCGCTGCGCTCCATGTTCTTGTAGGGCCACAGGTCGCTGCCGCAGATGCAGGCGCGGGTGATCCGCACCAGCGCGTCGGTCGGCGCAGTGATAGACACATCGGCTACATGGGCGATGCGCACGTCGCCAGCGCCATACATAACGGTTGCTCGCATGAGAATGGTTCCTTTTTGATAGAAGTGTTGCTTGATTGGTATCGGGCGCTCTAGCGCCGCTGCGGCCCTGTCTTGATGATGGTGGGGGCGCAGCGGTCGAAGATTTGGCTCGTCTTGAGGCTGACTGCGCCGCTCGACCTCTAGAATCTTTCCCTCGACCTCTAGAACCTTCCCCTCGACCTCTAGAATCTGCGCGACTATTGCGCGGATGGCTGGGGAAGAAGAACAGCGCCACGCTCCAGCGCGATCACGAGCGCGGCATGATCTGCAGCGTGGTGGCGCGCACGGCGGGTGTCGTCATCGCATCGATGTATTGCGGGCCATAGCGGCGATACTTGCCGCGGTAGGCCTCATCGACCAGATCGTTGATCTGCGGGTCGGACACTTCCACAAAGGTCGCCGCATGCTGCTGGCCGCCCGCCCAGATCTTGCCCTGGTGGCGCACTTTCGCGCCGCGAAACCACGCCGCGCCCTCGCCCTTGTACGAGCGCACATACAGCCCATCCTTGGCGCGCACCACCCAGATAATCACCGGCTTGCGCAGCGTGCCATCGCCGCGCTCCCCGGCGATCTCGATCTCCACCGCCGCGCCGATCTGCTGCAGATCATCGAGTGTCCACTGGCTGCCCATGGTCTATCCTCCCCGCGCAGCTGCGCGCCGCGCTTATCTATTCCTCTAGGGCTGGGCTGGCTGTCTACAGGCAGCTCCTCGCTCCAATGCCTAGTATAGAGCTATGGCAAAAGCAGCGGTATAATAAAAGTCTAGGGTTGTTGTATATTTCTGTAGAGTTGGGCAGGAGCGATGGCAAGCACGATGGAAGCGATGGCATGGAAGAGGAGCGAGTACGAGGCGCAGCGGGCCGAGGCCACCCGCCAGGAGCTGGCCGAGCGGATCGCCTGGGCCGTGCGCGAGGATGGCGTGGCCGAGCCGCTGCCCTGGCTGCGCCTGCGCCGCGCCGACGCCCCCACCGAGCTGGGGCACGGCGTCTCCGCCCCCTCGTTCTGCGTGATCGCGCAGGGCAGCAAGGAGATCCTGCTGGGCGAGAAGCGCTACCGCTACGACCCGGCCCACTACCTGATTACCACCGCCTCGCTGCCGATCGCCAGCCGCATCTCCGAGGCCAGCCGCGAGCAGCCCTTCCTCAACATGGTCTTCCACCTGGATGTGCCCCAGATCAGCGCCGTGATGGCCGAGGCGGGCCACATGCTGGAGCGCGGCTGCCCGGCGGTGACGGCCATCGACGTGAGCGCGCTGGATATGGGCCTGCTGGATGCGGCGGCGCGCCTGATGCGCCTGCTGGAGAACCCCACCGAGTCGCGGCTGCTGGCCCCGCTGGTGCTGCGCGAGATCCTCTACCGCCTGCTGATGGGCGAGCAGCGCGAGCGGCTGGGCCAGATCGTGGCGCAGGGCGGCGCGGGCCAGCGCATCGCCGCCGTGGTCGACCGGCTGCGGCGTGAGTTCGACCAGCCCCTGCGCATCGACGAGCTGGCCCGCGACCACGGCATGAGTGTCTCGGGCTTCCACCACCACTTCCGCGCCTTCACCGCCATGAGCCCGCTGCAGTTCCAGAAGCAGCTGCGCCTGCAGGAGGCCCGCCGCCTGATGCTGAGCGAGGGCCTGGATGCCGCCAGCGCCGGGTTCCGCGTGGGCTACAGCAACGCCTCGCACTTCACGCGCGAGTACAAGCGGCTGTTCGGCGCGCCGCCGCTGCGCGATGTTGAGCACCTGCGCGACGCCAGCGGCCAGCGCGCGGTGGCCCAGGGCGCGGTGTAGCGGTATACTACCCCCGTGGGGCGCTGCGGCCCCCAGCCACAATGGTATCTTCCGCACTGTTGCGCGAGAGGAAATGATGTCTGACCAATCAACCACCCACCAGCAGGCCGCGCTCTCGCTGCGGCGGCTGTGGCCGCGCCTGGATGCCCGCTGGCGCGACCAGACCACCCCCGAGGACTGGGCCGCCTTCGAGGCGCGGCTGCGGCGCGAGTGGGATGGCCTGTTCAGCCTGCTGCTGCCGATCTACGGCGGCCACTACGACTTCTTCTACCACCTAGAGGAGCTGATCTCCGCCGCCGCCGCCAGCTGGCTGGCCCGCCCCGAGTGGCTGAAGCAGCTGGACGCGCGGCGCGAGGCCGAGCCGGTCTGGTTTCAGTCGCAGCAGATGCTGGGCGGCGTGTGCTACGTCGACCTGTTCGCGGGCGACCTGTCGCGGCTGCGCCAGCACCTGCCCTACTTTCAGTCGCTGGGCCTCACCTACCTGCACCTGATGCCGCTGTTCGAGGCCCCCGATGGCAACAGCGACGGCGGCTACGCCGTGAGCAGCTACCGCCACGTCAACCCCGCGCTGGGCAGCATGGCCGAGCTGGCCGAGCTGGCCCGGGCCTTCCACGCCCACGGCATCAGCCTGGTGCTCGACTTCGTGTTCAACCATACCTCCGACGAGCACGAGTGGGCTAGGCGCGCCCAGGCTGGCGACCCCGAGTATGCCCAGTTCTACTGGGTGTTTGCCGACCGCGCCACGCCCGATGCCTACGAGCGCACCCTGCGCGAGATCTTCCCCAGCGTGCGGCGCGGCAGCTTCACCTGGCGGGCCGACATGCAGGCCTGGGTCTGGACCACCTTCAATAGCTTCCAGTGGGATCTGAACTACGCCAACCCCGCTGTGTTCCGCGCCATGGCGGGCGAGATGCTGGCCATCGCCAACGTGGGCGTCGAGTTCCTGCGGCTGGATGCGGTGGCCTTTATCTGGAAGCGCATGGGCACCAGCTGCGAGAACCAGCCCGAGGCCCACGCGCTCATCCGGGCCTTCAACGCGCTGGCCCGCATCGCCGCGCCCGCCATGCAGTTCAAATCCGAGGCCATCGTCCACCCCGACGATGTGCTGAGCTACATCAGCCCGAGAGAGTGCCAGATCTCGTACAACCCGCTGCTGATGGCGCTGCTGTGGGAGGCGCTGGCCACCCGCGAGGTGAAGCTGCTCGACCACTCGATGCGCACGCGCTTCGCCCTGCCGGATGGCTGTGCCTGGGTCAACTACCTGCGCTCCCACGACGACATCGGCTGGACGTTTGACGACGGCGATGCCCGCTGGGAGTGGATCGACCCCGACGGCCACCGCCGCTTCCTCAACCAGTTCTACATCGGGCGCTTCCCCGGCAGCTTTGCGCGCGGCGTGCCGTTTCAGGAAAACCCCGACACCGGCGACGCCCGCGTCTCGGGCACGCTGGCCTCGCTGGCCGGGCTGGAGCAGGCCGTGCGCGGCGGCGACGCCCGCCAGATCGATCTGGCTGTGGGGCGTATCCTGATGCTGCACAGCATTATCCTCAGCATCGGCGGCATCCCGCTGATCTACCTGGGCGACGAGCTGGGCCAGCTGAATGACTACCGCTACGCCGATGAACCGGCCAAGGCCGATGACAGCCGCTGGGTGCACCGCCCGCCCATGGACTGGGCTTGGAGCGCCGATGTACGCGCCCACCCCGAGACGCCCCACGGGCGGATCTACGCCGGGCTGGTGCGGCTCATCCAGCTGCGCAAGTCGCTGCCTGCGCTGGCGGGCAGCGCGGTGGAGATCGTGGAGACCGGCAACCCGCACGTGTTCGGCTATGTGCGCGCGGGCGCGGGGCAGCGCGTGCTGGTGCTGGCCAGCTTCAGCGAGCTGCCGCAGGCCGTGGGTGCCGACCTGGTGCGCATGTACAGCCTGGCCGCGCACCTGACCGACCTGGTGGGCGGCGGCGAGCATACCACCGCCGCGCCGCTGCAGCTTGCGCCCTACCAGAGCGTGTGGCTGGTGGTGGGGAAGGAGGGACCGTTGTCGTTGGGTGACATAAAATAGCCTTTCTGTAGAAGCTATTGCTGCCGCAGCGATGACCGTCGCTTCCATCCGGTCGAATAGCGCCTACCAACCAGCAACACGGCGCGCTTCCTAGGAAGCGCGCCGATATCTCTTTTTATATACGGGTTTACCCAGCGTCCAAAGATACCTGTTTACTCCTTGCTAGAGGCTAGCGATGCAACATATAGTGGTGTGCTAGCAATCAATACAGCATATGTGCGCTGGTAGCGGTAAGGCCACCTGTATGCGGCCCCCATGCGTCAGGGATGGCAGCACAATCACTTGCGCGAAGTGCACACCCTATGGTATGATGGCGCACCGCAGGGGCCGCTAGCTCAATGGCAGAGCACGTCGCTCATAACGATAGGGTTGCAGGTTCGAATCCTGCGCGGCCCACCACCTCTGATCTTCCCCTGGGTTTGTTGTGTTGTGTTCCATAATTTCTGAGAGACTGTATCATAGTTTCTGAGAGACTCTGTATCATAATTTCTGAGAGACTTTTTGAAACAAAGGGTTTTCCGTAGGCTTTCTTAGATTGCGTCTCGGTGCGGTAAGGAGGCTATTGTGTGGGTTTCTCTATAGGTCTAAACCTAACAATTTCACCGTTTCCATAGGGACTGTACTTTGTCGACTACCTCGTGTGTGATGATTCTCTTCTGCTCTCCGCGTATTGGCCCCAGCACATAGTCGAGCTTCTGAACCAGCTGCTCAACAAGCCACCAATTGAGATCGGTCCAGCGGCCAAAGGTAATCAGTGTTTGGCGTGGGTCGACATCTGGGGCGAATGTGGCCTGTAGATGCTCCTGGATGATTTTCATGAGCACTAGGCCGCATTCTCTCACAGACATCAGATCAATCGTCAGATGATCAGGCCACGCGGTTCGTGTCTCTGGAGAGCGATTGAGCAGCGCGCTGAAGCGACTGTCTTCGATTTTCTCTGGCTCGACACGGGCGCATAGGACGAGTCCACAGGTTGGCTTGTAGGTATAGCCGCGCCGAACAACACGGCGCAGGTGAAGCAGCGCGGTCAGGGTTTCATCATCCAGCACTTCGGCGCTCGTGATGACAATCGCCTGGGGCTGGACCTCAGCAAATAGCGGGGCGATTTCTTCATGGAGCAGCGAGGCGATCTGCCGTTTGCTGTAGAGCGAGCGCGGCTTGCCTGAGCGATGCGGGATGCGCTGCTCGGTCAAAAGGCAGTTCAGCTCTTGGAGGGCAACAAAAAGCTGGGTGAGCACGACGCTCAGGATCGGGATGCCACTCGTGCCCAACGACTGCGCACGGATAAAGATTATCTCTTCAGGCTGCACGGTGGTGGGGCCAACCATGCGCTGATCAGCGCACGCTGCTTGCCACCACCAGTGGAGGAAACGGGTTTTCCCCGAGCCTGATGCGCCGACGATGGGCACGATAGCACACTCAAGGACCGCAGTGTTGAGTAGCCGCGCACGCTCCTGGTGGTGCGGCAAGACAACAAACGCATCGCGTAGCGGGCTGTGCACCGACATACCTGCTCCTATGAGCCTGCCTCTCTCAAAAGATCGTCGAAGGTCGGCATGCTCTCCCAGTCTACTCCCGTATCTTTTGGTGGAGTCGATTTTGCTGATGGTCGTGCCCCCGCTGTTTTACGGCGCGGCTTCCGCTTCCCTGCAACCTCTTCACTCGATGGGGGGATGACGGGCTTGACCAAAGGTTCCTCCGGTGTGGCGACTTCTTCGGGGAGCAACGGCTCCTTGGTATGCACATCCTTCATCAGTTCGCTTGGATCGAAGCTCTTGATAAATGGGAGAAGCTGTTCAGGTCTACTATCACCCTCCTCTTCCGCACGATTCTGCACCCACTGAAGCATCTGGTTATAGGTGGCCTCGTCAAATCTTTGGCTTCCGGAGGGAACCAACTCACACCAGTAGGGGTTATCTGGATCAAGGCATATCTGTGCCTTCCACCCTTTATCTTCTGGTGTGCGGTACAAGGGTTCATCCAGCTTGATTGCTCGCATTGGGATGTGTTCGCGGCGTGTCAGTGCGAGCATCCATTGGAACATATCTTCGTTGGAGTCAATACGTGGCTCATACAGATCATTATCGATTCGGCATCCTGTCTTTGAGATAGCTACATCTTTATTCATTGACTCCGGAACCAGATGGAGCATGCGGCGAACGGGTGGGGCCGGCATTGCCTCGGTTTCCGTCCATAGCTCTGCACGGGTCTTTGTGCCGTTCTTTCGTGGTGGCTGCTGATTGAAGCGCTCAACCTCGGTTTGAATGTAGGCGCATAAGCGTTCAAACGTATACATCTCCGGATCTCGCTTTGCTGCCTGGATGGCATTAAACCCACCCTTCTCATCAACAAAGCTGGGAAGATCTTTGAGCAGTGCATCAAAGAGGGCAAGAAGGCGCTCGATTTTTCCTCGCCCCTGTGGTCGGCCAGGAATACTATTGGTGAGGGTCGTCATCCTCTCGAACTCTTCTGACAGATCCTCAAGCAGCTCTCTGAGCGTCATGAATTGTGAGCCATGGTCGGTGTAGACATACTCGGGTCGCACCTGTGCATAATACATAGCACTCGCAAGCAAGACGCCTACATCCTTTTTGGTGAAATCAGCCCGTTTCGGAAAACCTTCCTCATCGCGAATTATCCGGGGATAAATACCAGCCCGAACAATGTATTGAGAGTAATCATCCATAATCAATAGCAAAGTAACGGTGCATACCAATCCTTTATAGCGAACATAGATCGGCAGTGGGCGACCATCTATTTGCCATCGGATATTGGGCCGTCTAACATTATTGGGCAAGGTTGGCATCAGATGTTCTTCGAGATATTTCTTCCCAAATCGCGCACGGGCGACGACAATAGGATCTGCTATATTCAGCCGATGAAGATAGCGGCGAGTTGATTGGAGTGATTTGGTGAACCCTGTAAACTTTGTCAAAATGTGATGGATAAAAGAAACGGTTGATTTTTTATTTAGGGTTACTACATGGCCATCGTGACCACGCGAATGCTGCTTTCGATTGAGATAGAAGTAGCATATTATAGCTTCTTGCTCTAGGGACATGCGTGAGCCAGGGATCGGGCCACGTTTTGACTCTATAAATACGGTTATGTTCTGCTCACGCTCATACTTCTTTCTCCAACGATCTATGGTAGAAACGGAAACTCCGAGCGTATTTGCCGCCTCTTGTCTCAATCCAGAGCCATATAAGCTTCCATGTTCTGCCATCTCTGTAATGAGTTGCTTTATGACGGCTTCACGACGACGAAGCTCTTTCTCTGTCAGCCCTTGTGCTTTTAACCGGTTCTTCTGTTCTTTCGTCAGGGCATCAAGATCTTTGACCTTTCGACCTCGCTCCATCCTTGTGAGAACAGGCGGTGTTGTTCCATAGTTCTGCGTTGTCTCAATTACATCACTCATACCCATGCTCCTTGTGACGAATGAGCGGCAGATAGCGCACCGCATCAGCACGCTCGATGAAGAGGCCTCTCGCCCGGCCCCATAGGGCTGGCTGCATTCGTATGGATACCGGCTCCCCTGGCTCGATGGCCGCATCGCTGGCCCCGTAGGTGCGCCGCTCCCACGCGACCCCGTTGCGGATGGTGGTTGTCTGGCCAACGGCGGGGAGCAGCCACCCAGCGGCGGCAGTGGTATGCCCAGGCAGATCCACCCCGTGCGTGCGGAATCGCGGCGGGGCCTGCTTGACCTGGTGGGCGTCGAAGCAGGTGGTCGCGACCCACGTGCGGATATCCTGGGTCGCCTGGAGGATGGTGGCGTGTGGCGGCGGGGCGCGGTAGCGCCCGGCAACCAGTGGCGGCTGGTAGTGCCGCTGGAGCGCGTGGATAATCTGCCTGATTGCCGGAAAATCGCGTAGGTGCGTCTCTAGCGCGGTGAGCGGATGGAGGCCCGCAAGCAGCAGGTGTGTGGCCCGTTGAAGCACAGGGGCCTCATGGAAGGGCGGCGGGACATGGATGTGCTCGGGGATGCCACGCAGCGGCCAGTGCCGCGTGGCGGGGTGGAAGATGGCCGCATACAGCGCGAGACCAATGTCCAATGCCGTCACCGCCTGGTCGGTCACCCAGAGGTCGACCGGGGTTGCGCCGCCCTGGTCGATGACTATGAGGGCGGTGCAGGTGGCACCCAGCGGGCGCTGGCTGGGGTCGACCAGCTGGATGGGCAAGTCCAGCGGGATGACGAGCCAGTGCTCGTGGAGGCGGTCCACGCCCATCAGCTTGAGCGCGCGGCGCTGCGGGACACCGACGAGCCGTGGGATATTGCCGCTGTTGTAGTAGTGATCTTTGGGGAAGTGCTGGAACAGTATAGTGATGATGTGCTTGGGCAGTCGGGGGAGGTTGTGTGCCTGCGTGTCATGGTTGACCTGGGCGGTGAGCGCCGCCATTGAGACGGTATCTTCGACACGCCCGATCTTCAGCATCCAGAGGTAGTTCCAGATCTCCTGATGGACGAGGTTCGCCCACTGCTGTTTGGGGATGAGACCAATCAGCCCGGAGATGACGAGGTTCCGAAACAGCCCATAGGCGGTGCGGGTCGGCATTCCCCAGCGCTGGGCGATCTCCTGAAAGAAGGCATCGGGCGGCTTGCGGTGCTGCAGCCGTCGACGATAGCGGCTGGATGGTCCATCTTCTATCAGGCGGCGGAATGAGATGCCAGCCTGGCACTGGCGATTGGCCTCGACACATGCCCGCAGCCGCTCGATCACGACGGCCTGCGCTGTCTCGGGCATCCAGTCGATCACGGCGCGCGCCCGCTTGTGGAGATGACTCCACGAATAGTCGGCGTCCGGCAGATCCTGCTCCTGTCGACGCCAGCCGATCAGCCCCGGTAGCCCGTGCTGGAGCAGGATATCAAGGAGGATCGATGCCTGATCCTCGGTGCAGGGACGGTTCTGCGCCAGCGCGGCAACATACGCCGCACGTATGGGTGTAATCTGCTCCTGAAACCGACGGCGGGCGGGTGAACCGGGTGGCTGATGTATGATGCTCTCGTCGGCCAGGATGCTGTGTCCCTCCTGCCGGATTGCTCCGGTCTCGGTGAGCTGATAGCCGTCCAGCGTGCGAAGCAGGGCGACGACATCAACGCGCACACGAGCGGCCAGATCCCGTGGGTCATCAGCATCTTGAGAAAGCGTCTGGCACTCGCGCGCAACGCGCAGCAGCGCGCTGGCGTAGGGGTAGGACGATGCGGTCAGCAGGCCCACATCGCCCCAGGCACACCAGGCGCATGCAAGATCGCATGCCTGGCTTGCCGCGACGATGGCTGTGGTACTCAAAACATGGGCGATGTGTGGAGCACCCGCCGGGTCGCGCAGCAGGTGGCGCTGGACAAAGCCTTCGGCCCATTTGGTCTTGTAAGGTGTGCTAGTCAGCACGGCGGCAAATTGGGCCTTCACCCGCGCCATGGCGGCAGCGTTGCGGCCACGATCCCCCGTCGGCTTACCGAAGGAGGGGTGAAAGGTCCCCACCTTCCAGAAACGGTAGAGCTGCTGCTCCTGCACCATGGTCACGAAACCAAGGTCGTGGGCGAGGGTCTGGAAGTCTTTCTCAGGCGCTTCTTTCGGTGCGGTGGTCGCCGTATAGCGCTGTTCCTGAACGGCGCTGACCTGCTCGTAGAGCGCCGCACGCAGAACATCGTCGGCAGTCGCCTCGGTGTAGGGCAGTCCCTGCGCACGCAGCCGCTGGATGGCGTATGCCCGCAGCGTCGCGCGGCGCGGCATGATGATCTCCAGCGCCTCGCGATCAAAGCCGTCTGCTGAGAAGAAGGGACCTTCCATCATCGCAGCCTGACCTACTATCGTTCCCAGGGACACAGAATGATCGAGAGTCTAGCATAGCACTTGGCATGTTTCAAGGGGTAATATGCCCGTCTCTCAGGTTACAGCGTCGGGCGGGGATGTGGTGATGTGAGCATATTCCCTCGATGTTATGCGCACGCTACTAAACCGCAGAGAACTGTTATTCTCTGCGGTTTATGCTATACTCATCCTATGACATGTGGAACGAAGTGATGATCCGAACGGGAGATCGGCCTGCCGCCCTCATTTCATATCTGCCCAGAATAACCGCTGAGAATATGGGACACCACCACAATGGCTGAATCAACCGACGAGTTCCTGGCCGCCTGGCGATACGCGCTGGCGGATGCCGACCAGGCGGCGCTGACCTGCCGCCGCTATCTGGCGGCGGTTCGCGCCTTTATCAGCTGGTTCGAGCGGGAGAACCACGAGCCATTCACGCTCCAGCGGCTGACCCCGATTGACCTGACCGGCTACCGCACCTGGCTCCAGCAGCGTCACGCGGTCAGCACGGTGAATGTCCATATCGGCGCGCTCCGCTCGTTGTGCACCTGGCTGCACGAGACTGGACGCGTGCCGCAGAACCCCGCGCAGCGCCTCAAGAGTGTGGCCAGCGCCGCGCCGCTCGCCCCCAAGGCCCTGACGGCTCTACAGGTCAATGCGCTGCTCCGCGAGGCCCAGCAGACTCGCCATGGCCTCCGCGACTATGCCATTGTGCAGGTGCTGGTGCAGACCGGGCTTCGCATCAGCGAGTGCGCCGCCCTGCGCGTGGGCGATGTCAAGATGAGCGAGCGCCACGGCACGCTCACCATCCGTATGGGCAAAGGCAACAAGGTTCGCACGGTGCCGCTCAATGCCTCCGCGCGGCGGGCGCTCCTCGACTACGTGGCCGAGCGGTGGGGCTGGGAGGCGGACTGGACGCAGCTTCCAAGCACGTGGGCAGCGCTGGACCCCACCAGAGCGCTGTGGCACAGCCAGAAGCACCCCACACTGAGCGTCCGCGCCATGAGCGAGCTGGTCGAGCATGTGGTGGCGCGCTGCACCCAGCGCGAGCTGGTGCCGCCAGAGACCAGCGCCCATACCCTGCGGCACACCTTCGCCACCGCCTACCTCCGCGACCATCCTGGCGACCTAGTCGGGCTTGCCGCGCTGCTCGGGCACAGCAGCCTGGAGACCACGCGCATCTACGTCCAGCCCACCGCCGCCGATCTGGCGCAGCGGGTGGAGGATCTGCGGCTTAATGCCTATGTGTGATGGGATAAGTTTTTGAGAAAGTGGTAGTGGTATTGAAGTATCCCACCATGCTATACTCGCCCCAACACAACGCCCACTCTCGTTTGGATAGTTGAGGAGCGGGCAGTGCGGTATTATTCTGTCGTGAACAGCTTTGTACGCGGGGTATCCCCTGCGGCGAGTGAACGCGTATGGCGAAGACCTCCTCAACCCCTTCTAATCACCAAATCCGCATGATCATTGGGATTATTGTCGCAAATGCTCTTTTATGGCTAGGGGCAGTTTCCACCAACATTGCCACTAGCTTACTGCATGATGCCTGGAAGCCATATCTGTGGCTGGCATGGCCTGTATCGATCCTAGTAACCATAGTAACAATTATCATCGCTGTGCGGAGCAACGTGGTAGGGAACAATGAACATGTCGATCCTGCAACCTTGAATCGCTCTGCGTTGCTGGGGCGAGTGCGGCAGCAATGGGTCGATGGTATGCTCAAGAAATCATTGTGGAACGAGGCCAAGATAGCGCTTCGCTTTGCACAGGGCACCGCACGACCCTACAACGTGGAACTGCAAGAGCCAGAGCATCCTCCCAAGCTTCTGCCTCAGGGAAAGCAGATCATCGAAGTGTATGATCAGTACCAAGACTTGCTTCTGATCCTAGGCGAACCGGGAGGAGGCAAGACTACGCTGCTGCTGGAGCTAACCGAACAACTGCTTGACCGCGCCGATGCGGATGCCACTCATCCGATACCGGTTGTTTTCAATCTCTCGACTTGGGGCAAGGATAAACAGGCACTAGATGTCTGGATGGTCACCCAACTGCACCACATCTACTACGTGCCACCAAAAATAGGTAAGATCTGGGTGACATCGGGCCAGATCCTGCCGCTGCTGGATGGCCTGGATGAGGTCGATGGTGAGCGGCGGGCCACATGTACCGAGGCCATCAACGCCTATCGAGGAACCCACCCAGGCGCGTGGGCTACGCCGATGGTGGTGTGCTGTCGCAGTGAGGAGTACCGCACGCTTCCTGAGCTTGGGCTTGCGACCGCCATTACAGTGCAGGTGCTGACCCATGGCGAGATCGACGCCTTTCTCAAGGCTAGTGGGCGACCGCTGGCTGGGGTACGGGCTGTGCTGAAAGATGATCCTACTCTCTATGGCATACTCAAAACGCCGCTCCTTCTGAGTATGGTTTCGTTAGCCTTTGCGGATACCTCTGCGAAAGAACTACGGATGGCCACTACACCGGATATGCGCCGCGCCGAGATCTTTGCGGCCTTCATGCGCAGAATGTTCGCACCCCCTCCGCCAGGGAAGGGTGAGGATGCCCGCTACCCACGGCGGCGTATCTTACGTGGGTTACGATGGCTGGCGCAACGGATGAATACAAATAATCAGGCGCTCTACCTGATGGAGTTCATGCAACCGGATTGGGTCGGAAGAGGTTGGAATCAGTGGTTAGTACAGTGGAGTGCAGGCCTGATCTTTGGTCTGATCTTTGGCTTAATCTTCGGCTTAATCTTTGGCCTGGTCTTTGGCCTGGTCTTTGGGTCAAGTGTTGGAGTGATTGGTGGATTAAATGCTAGCACAATAAAACCAATAAATCGATTAAATTGGTCGTGGAAAGCCATTTATGCATCTTGGAAGACAATTTTGCTTTCTGGATTGATGATTATATTAGCTTCTGGATGGATTGGAGGATTAAATATCGGGCTGATTGCAGGAATAATATCTATATTAGGTCTTGGATTACTTAGAGGCTTTGGTGTTGTAACATTAGATACGCATATTATCCCCAATCAAGGCATTCGCTTATCTTTCTGGAATATGCTTATAGGTGGATTAAGCACAGCAGTAATTGCGGGTCTATTATTAGGATTACTTATGAGTTTACTTGTAGGATTTGACTACCGTACAGAAACTATGTGCGGGTTTCGAGGCTGAAAAAGGTACGCGCCCGATCTGGTAAGATTCTTGCGGGAACCGTCTGCCAACGCCCCGAAAGGATCACCCCATGACGGA
>WBOU01000024.1 GCA_009268125.1 Chloroflexia bacterium SDU3-3
GTTGGGGCTTCGCTTCCTGGCCTCGTGCCTGCGTCATCGTCGTCCGCTGCCCCATCGCCTGCCAAAAACACTCGTTCGCGCCCATCAGAAGCCGATCACATGTTCTGTACGGTAGTCAACGACCCGATAGCTAGCAGTACCGCCTGCACAGCCTACCTGATATGCATTAAGCCCATCGCAGCCATAGCCGCTGCAGCCGGGTGAGGCCGCGTGGGTAGCCTGGGCGGGCTGGCCGACACACGCCGCCACCACGAACAGGGCCGCAAGAAGTATACGAACGGTGGTGCGAAACATAGGATTCTTCCTTTCACGCTAGACAAGGCTCGATCACTATCATCCACTGGGCCGCTACACATAGCGCGCCCGCCAGCCAGCGGCCAGCGGGCGCACAAGACCTAGACAGACCCCATTAGCCAGAAATACATGCCCCATATGAGCCGATGAAGCCACATGCCTGCACGATGGCCACTGGCGCGTAGACCATAAGCGTGCGAACATCGGAAGAGCCAGGGCCACCGCTGGCTCCATAGCCCACGCCATCAGTCAGGCGGATGGCGCTGGCGTAGAGCGAATAGCCCGTATACGAGGTAGTGCGCACTACTCGCGCCCAGTTGGTCTGGCAGGTGTCCGACCACCAGAGCTGCACATAGCCAATGTTGTTGCCTGCACCGTCGTAGATATAGCTCATGTTCACCACCCGATAGCTCACCGTGCAGCCAACCGAGTAGGCGTACTTCCCATCGCAGCCGTAGCCGCTGCAGCCAGGCGAGGCCGCCTGGGTGGCCTGGGCCGGCTGGCCGATACATACCGCTGCCGCGAACAGAACCGCAAAGAGCATGCGAACCGTGGTGCGAAACATGGGGTGCTCCTTCCAACTACTGAACGATTATCATTTATATCAAATTTGACTATAGTGAATAGATGATATGACTATATCTACCACATATACAAACTTGATATCACTATATAGATATATCAAACAATTTGTACCATTAATTGATATTTGACTTATTTTTATTATATTAGCACTTTTCAGATTTTATCATGCGCAGGATCGCTCGGTTAAAGAGTGCTTGTGTGCAAATTGGAGATCATATCCCTTGTTGCAAGAGCGGGGTGAATGCCTATCAGGGCAGAGTATAGCGCGCTATGCGTTGTATGACATCATGAGAAGCTCATGATATTCGCGGGTCATAATCCCAAGATAAACAGCCTCAAGCAACACATCCCGGCGCTTACTGAAGTTACCCTTGTGATAGATATGCTGGCGATGAGTCTCAACTGTACCCGAGCTCATACATAGCTGCTCGGCAATGGCAGGGCAATCGTAGCCGTAGGCCAGCAGCACAAACACAGCATGCTCTTTCTTGGTGAGGATCGCACCAGAGCGCAGAATCAACGGGTAAAAAGGCATAGGGATCGCGCTCCTTGTGCATGACTGCATGGATGCTGGAGGGAAAGCGCAAATTATCTATACAATACACGCTAGGCAATACGTGCTCTCAGGCCTTGGGGCGCAGAAGGCAGAATATGTTATTGGTTATGATCAGTTCCAAGCAGCATGTTGTAGAGTTCATAATGTACTGCTATGATATGTAAGGATTCTACCCCGCCGACGCATCAGGACCTGCACATTTGAGCAACACTACAAAGGCATTTTCGCACCATGAACTATACATTTGCGGAGCTGCTTCATGTGTTCTTCGCGCTGCACACGAACAAAGCGATCCACACCTACAGCGAGCTGTCTAGCTCCATCGGCGTGTCGCGCCGCACGATCAACGCATGGTTTGCAGGCGAATACCCGCCGCGCAGCAAAGAGCTGGTGCTACGCATCGCCGAAGAGCTGCTGCTAACGCCACAGCAGGCCGACCTGCTGCTCTACTCGGTCAAGCCGAGCTGGGTGGCCTATGGCACCCCGCCCGAGGTGCTGGAGCATATCCAGCTCTTCCGCTACAGCGAGGATGCGGATGCAACGCCGACGATTAATAGCGAAGATATCGAGACGCCCGATCTGAGTGAGATCATGCACTTGTGGTCGATCTGCTTCGACGAGCCGTTCACCAGCAACCACCAGAGCTGGGGCACCGGCGTGAAGGATGATGGGGTCTGCGCGGTGCACCGCAGCATAGCGGGTGGTCGCTACACGCTGGAGCTGCAAAACCGCGCACACGAGACTGCATTTATGGCGGGCGACTCATCCTGCTTCGCTCCCAAAACCTTCTGCCTGACGGCCCAGGTACGCATGCTCAGCGGGGGAAATGATGATGAGGGTGCGGCGCTGGTCTTCGAGGAGATCAGTGACAACTGCTTCGCGCTGTTTCGGATGCGACCCTACACGCAGCAGGCATCGGTGGTGCAGACCTTTGAAGGTCGCAATCACCACCACATCTATATCAATCGCATCTCGGCACCCTCGATCAAAAAAGATGATACCAATACTCTGGCTATTATCTGCATCGATGAGAGCTTCTGGTTTTACATCAACGGCGCGCCCGTGCAGAAGGCGCGCACCCACATCCCTCGCCTATCGCGCTCGCGGCTGGATGTGGCCGTGATCGCGGGGGCGTTCCGCAGCGTGTCTGCCGCGTGGTCCAACTTCTGCGTGCGCGTGCCCAGGCCGCCCAGCGTCGACATCGACCCCTAGGACTGGTGCGACAGACGGTTTTCACCTGCGCGGGCAGGGTGCGCACACCACTGCACAACAGCCGGATCACGGGGTGGCCTACTGTATTGTCAGCGGTAGGTAGGTGCGATTCTCGATACGGCCTAGAACCGCAAATTCGCTAAAGTGATCAAGCTGCACCACAATACGATTATTCACTGGATCAATGCTGCAGGCCAAGCAGGGCAACAGCATATTCCAGCTGCTCCCATTCCAGTACGCTAATTGAAACCCTGGCTCGAAAAGCCCTGCCCCTTCGATATCGTTGTAGGAAACCATCAGGGTATATGGCTTGTTGAACTGCGTTATGAGGGTGCCGCCCGCATCCCGCGCCTCAAGTCGGAAGCTGCGCAGGCTCTGCAGCTCGCCCAGTGGCTGACCAGGTATGGCAAGCGGCGCGATCGACAAGGTGAAATCGCCCTCCGCAGCACCGGAGGGAAATGAGATATCCACCGAGCCATCAAGAGCGCGCGCATGTCCGCCCCCACTTGCGGTGATAGAGGCCGAAACTTGGAGCACATCCGGTAGCGCCGCAGACCATAGCTCATTGCCGTTCACGCCGTCATCGGCGGTAAACAGCAGCGTGTTGCCCAAGATGGTGTAGTTGGCAATAGGAGCGTTTGATGGTGCGCTGCTGAGTGTCTGGATCAAGGTTGTGCCAGCGGCTGTGCCATCGCTCCGCCACAGGCTGATAGATTGCGTAACCGTATCATAGACAGTAAAAAGAGGCACACCCAGCGCATCTGCAATTGGCCCCCCCGCCTCTTGATCTTCATTCTGGAAGCTCGCGTCGACCAGCCCTGTACCCCCTGGCGTACCATCGCTTCTCTTGAGCTCCCCATTGATAGTGTAGTACAGCACACCGCCAACAGTCGCAAGATCGTATTGGCTCGACAGGCTGCATTCACCATACCCAGACGAAAGGCGTATGGTACCCGCCCCAGTGCCATCGCTGGCCCATAGGCCACTCTGTTGGCTATTAAATGGGGTGGCGCAGCTGCTGTCGTTGATGTCAAAGGTGGTGAATACGAGCGTCTTACCAATTGCGCGCAGATTACTAGGCCAAGACCCGCCTGCCATGCCAGGGCTGATATCCTTCACCAAGAACGTACCCGCTGCCGTGCCATCGCTTCGCCACAACTCGGTCTGGGCAGTATCAGTATAGGCGGCAAAATAGAGCACGCCATCGATCTGCACGCTCTTCGTGCTGTCGGCATAGTTGAACGGAATGAACTCATCATCGCCATCGCTGGACTTTATCAACAGCGTGCCGACGGCTGTACCATCACTCCGCCATAGCGCTGAGCCGATCGAGAAAAGAACCAGCGGGCCAAGCGCATGCAGAGAGCCAATAGAAGCTTGGGCTGTTGGATCGCTATCTTTCACTAGCACGGTGCCAGCAGCGGTGCCATCGCTCCGCCATAGCTCCGAGCCGACCGAGAAAAACAAGAGATTGTCGGCCTGGATCAGATCTGGCGAGGAGAACTGCGCATTGGGATCAGAAAAAGGCACCTGTTTTAGCAGCACGGTCCCATCGGCAGTGCCGTCGCTCTTCCATAGCTCATAGGCACCTGTCGAGGCTTCTGCCAAAAAATAGAGCATATCGTTGAAAACCATCAGCTTCCATGGATCAATATCTTTTACCTTCATCGTGCCAGCAGCAGTTCCATCTGTTTTCCAGAAGGTAACGCCACTGCTTGTGGTATTCGCGCCATCGTTGGCAGAAAAGAAGATGGACCCACCAAATATGGTGAGATCCGATGGGTCCGATCCAGCTAGACCGGGATGGATATCGCTGAGCAGAGCGACTTGTGCAGCAGCATGGACGCTGGGCATGGGCGGTATAAGCACCGTGATAACAAACAACAGTACGGAAATCACACCTAACCAGTTCAAACGGATTGAATGTTTCATTAAGCTGCTCCTAGTTTATACCTGCTCCGATGGCTTTCGGGCTCAGGTTGCTCAGAGCTACTGATAAAGTTAGGCTTTACACACAATACCTGTGGTACCAAAAAAGCTTGCGCCCATGCGCCCAAAGTGTAGCGCGTTCCATGCCACACTACATCATGAGGCGATCATGATATTCAGTGGTCATAAGTCCCAGATTGATAGCCTCCAGCAGTACATCACGGCGGCTGCGGAAGCGGCCCTTGTGGTAGATATGCTGGCGGTGGCTTTCCACTGTGTTCAGGCTCACACACAGCCGCCGGGCAATGGTCGGACGATCATATCCATAAGCCAGCATCGCAAACACAGCGTGCTCTTTCTCGGTGAGTGTCTCGCCAGAGCGTAAGGTCAGGGGGTGGAGAAGCATATAGAAACTACCTCCTTATCTCGTTTCCAAACGTTCTTGAAGATCGCAGCTGGCGTGTGGCACTGCTATGATCTGTGAGGATTCTATCTGCTAGAAATTCTCTGATCTGCACTTTTGCGCAAGACAGCAAAGGCATTTTCATTTGCGGTTAGCAGTGTCCAGGGCGAACAGGCGCCCATGGAACCATTGCTGACCTCATCCCAGTGCGGTATGCCCCCTAGCAGATGGGACGCCTTCTTGCCTTCGCGTCTTCGCGGTGAACCAGCCCTCGGATGGCTTGGGGTCTTGGTGGTAAAAATGTTCTACCAGACGAGAGCGGATAGATCCTGCCGAACCCCGCCGCGACAAACCTTTTTCACCTGCGCGGGCATGTTCCGCCCTGAGTTGCCGAAATCGGCTGCTGCGTGTAGGATATACGCAGACGTGTTCTCACCACTCGATAGGCGGCGTGGTGCCCATCCGCGGAGCGTAAGGGTGTACTTCGACGTAGACATTGCCATACAGCCGCGCAGTGGCGACAGCTACCCGGTGGCCATCCGTGCCCCTGGCGGCGAGGCGCTCGGCGCGTTTCTCTTCCCCGAAGATCCGGCCTTCACCGAGCTGCTGGCCGCATTCACCGGACTGAGCGCCAGCGAGGAGCAGCTGCTGCGGCTGGGGCGGCTGCTGTTCGATGCGCTGTTCCAAGGCCCGGCCCGCGAGCTGATCGCGGCGGCGCTGGCGGGCCAGCAGGTGCCCTGCCTGCGGCTGCGCTGCGACGCCGAGGAGGGCAAGGTGGCCGAGCTCCCCTGGGAGCTGCTGGCCGACGAGCGCGGGCCGCTGGCGCGGCGCGGCGTGGCGGTGGTGCGCACCCTCGAAATCGCGGCCAAGGCCACCGCTGGCCCCGCGCCGCTGCCGCTGCGGGTGCTGCTTAGCAGCGCCGCCGCCGACAGCGCCACGCTTGCCCCGGTGCTCAGCGCGATCGCGGCGGCCTTCGCCACGCTGGGCGAGCACGTGCAGGTGACGGTGGAGCCGAACCTGACGGTGGCCACGCTGCAGCGCGAGCTGCGCCTGGGCTACCACATCTGGCACTTCGTGGGCCAGGGCGCGCAGGATCAGGCAAAGGGCGGGCTGCTGCTGAGCGAGAGCGCGGGCAGCACCAAGGCTGTGGGCGCGGCGCAGCTGGCCAACCTGCTGGCTACCAGCGGGCTGCGGCTGGTGGTGCTGGATGCCAGCGCCAGCCCGCGCCTGGCCACCGAGCCGTTCCGGCAGCTGGCCCCCGCGCTGCTGCGCACGCCCACCCCGGCGGTGCTGGCCATCCAGCTGCGCGAGGGCAGCTCGGCCATCCAGACATTCGCCGGGGCGCTCTACCGCGCTCTAGCCGAGGGCGCGACCCTGGCCCGCAGCGTGGCCGACGCGCGGCAGTCCACCGGCACCAGCGGCGTGGCCGACGCGCAGCTGCTCACCCGCGCGCCCGACGCGCCGCTGGTGTCTGCGCCCCAGCCCGATATGGCGGGCTGCATCGTGGTGCCCAGCGCCACCGCGCCCGGCCTGCCGCCCACGTCGTGCGTGCGTATCCACAGCACCCACGGCACGCTGGCGCTTCCGGGGGTGCTGCCCGTGCTCGCCCGGCGCACGCAGCCCGACGCGCCGCCCGCGCCGCCCAGCCCGTTCTTCGACCGCGAGCGCGAGCAGCGCCAGATCCAGGATGCGGTCGCGACGCGGCGCGGCACGTGGGTGCACGGCCCGCCCGGCAGCGGCGCGAGCGCGCTGGTGCGGCAGGCGGCCAGCGCGGCAGCCCAGGCCATGCCCGACGGCGTAGTGGCGCTGGCCCGCACCGCCGACGCGACCGATCAGGACGACCTAGCGCAGGAGATCTTCGAGCAGTTCTATACCAGCGAGCCGCCCACCAAGCTCACCCCGGCCACCGCGCGCGATCACCTAGGCGGGCTGCGGGCTATGCTGCTGATGGATCGGCTGGCCATCGCGCCCAACGCCCACCTGGCCCTGGCCGACACCCTGGCCGAGAGCGCGGCGCTGGTGGCGGCGGAGGTGCCCGCGCCCGCCAGCATGCTTGCGGTGCCGATCGGCCCGCTGCCGCGCAAGGAGGCCACCAAGCTGCTGGGGGCCGAGGCCGAGGCCGAGATCGACCTCTCAAATGTGATGTTCCTCGACCGCATCTGCGCCGCGCTGGGCGACCTGCCGCTGGGCCTAGAGCTGGCCGGGCGGCTGCTGCGCAGCGGCACCCACACCCTCAAGCAGCTGGTGGCGCTGGCCGAGGAGCAGCGCACCGAGCCAGACATTCTGGCCCGCGCACTGAAGATCATGCTGCGCGCCCTCGACCAGGGGCAGACCGCCGCGCTCACCGCGCTGGCCCAGGTCGGGCCGGGCGGGGCCACCGCCGAGGCCGTGGAGGCGGTGAGCGGCACGGCGGGCGCGCGGCAGGCGCTGAGGCGGCTGGCCGAGCTGGGCCTGGCCGAGCAGCGCGGCGAGCGCTACCACCTGGCCTCCCACAGCCTGCGCCGCGCCATCGAGCGGCAGATCAAGCCTGGGGATGAGAAGAAGCGCGCCGCTAGCTACTATGTGGCCGCTGCCGCCGCCCACGCTGGCGACATCGCGTGGCTGAGCGACGAGGCGGGCAACTTGCTGCAGGCCATCGAGCTGCTGCTGGCCAGCGGTAAGGCTGCCGAGGCTGGTGCGCTGGCCCGCGCCACCCAGCCCATGGCGGTGCTGCGTGGCCGCTGGGGGCTGTGGGGCAAGCTGGCCACCCACGCCGAGCGCGCCGCCACCGCCACTGGCGACAAGGCCCTGCGCGCCTGGGCCATGCACGAGCGCGGCACGCGGGCCGGGCTGCTGGGCAACCGTGCCGAGGCCGAGACCGCGCTGGCCGCCGCCCACGCCATCCGCGCCGAGCTGGGCGACGCCGAGGGCCTCGCTTTCAGCCAGCACAACCTGCGCCATATCGGGCTGACGATCGCGACGCCGCCCGCCACTACCGCCACCCCCGAGCGCGGCAGGGGCTGGTATGCCCTGGGCGGGGTGGCCGTGGCCGCGCTGATCGTGATGTTCGCCCTGCTGTTTTGGAAGAACGCGCCCTGGGCAGCAGCCGGTATGGCCTCCACCGCCGCGCCGCAGCCCAGCGCGGCCCAGGCCACCGCCGCGCCCACCGCCACCATCACGCCTACGCCCACGCCCACCCCGCTGCCCACCGTCACGCCCGCGCCCACGCTCACGCCCACGGCGGTGCCCCTGGTGTGCACCGCAGCGGCAGATCAGATCAACCTGCGCATGGGGCCGGGCACCCGGTTCCGCGCGATCGGCATGCTGGGCGCGGGCGACACCGTGACGGCGCTGGGCCGCAGCGCCGACGGCAGCTGGCTGGCCGTGCAGCCCGGCGCAGGCGTGGCCGCCTGGGTCAGCGCGCGGGGCCAGCTGCTGGCCTGCGCGGTGCCAATCGAGAGCATCCCGATCATCGGCGACACGCTGCCCACCGCCACGCCCGCGCCCTAACCGCAAGCCGAGGCTCACGGCGAGCGATCTGGCATACCAGCGGCCTCGCCCCGCCTAGCAGGGCTGATAAGACAGACCGCGCGTGGTACAATCAAAGCACATTGCGACGAAGCAAAGCAGAGACGAGGGTGCCATGAACATTCTATATGTAGCAGCCGAGATGTCGCCGCTGATCAAAACCGGCGGGCTGGCCGATGTGGCCAGCGCGCTGCCCGCCGCGCTGCGCAAGCTGGGCCACGACGCTCGCGTGGTGGTGCCCTGCTACCACCAGGCGCGCTTCCACAAGGCGCTGCAGACCCCCGCCTGCGCCACCAGCTTCCTGCCCGTGGGCGAGCGGCAGGAGATCATGCGCATCCACACCACCCAGCAGAACGGCATCCCCATCTACCTGCTCGACATCCCCACCGCCTTCGAGCGCGGCGCGATCTACGGCGAGGCCGACGACGACCGCCGCTTCATCCTGTTCGCGCGCGGCGTGATGGCGCTGATGCTGCACCTGCGCGACATCGTGGGCTGGCCAATCGATGTGGTGCACGCCAACGATTGGCACTGCGGCCTGGTGCCCAACTACCTAAAAACCTACTACCGCTACGCCTTCGGCAACGTGGCCTCGGTGTTCACCGCCCACAACCTGGCCTACCAGGGCCTGTTCAGCCCCTTCACGCTGCACCTCAGCGGCCTCGGCGAGGGCGGCCTGATCGAGCGCAACATCGGCCTGGCGGCCCAGAACTTCAACTTCCTGGCTCGCGGCCTGCTGTTCGCCGACATTATCAACACGATCAGCCCCACCTACTCGGTCGAGATCCTCACCCCCGATCAGAGCGAAGGCCTGCACCCGCTGCTGCAGATGCGCCACGAGCGCCTCGCGGGCATCATGCACGGCATCGACTACGGCATCTTCGACCCCGAGACCGACCCGGCCCTGGCCGCCAACTACTCGGCTGCCGACACCAACGGCAAGCGGCTCTGCAAGGCCGCGCTGCAGCAGGAGGTGGGGCTAGAGGTGGACATCCAGCGCCCGCTGATCGGCGTGCCCGGGCCGCTCACCCTGGCCCACGGCATCGACCTCGTCATCCAGGCGCTGCCCTGGCTGATCGATGAGACCGACGCCCAGATGGTGCTGCAGGGCAGCGGCGACAGCATCGCCCAGCAGGTGCTGCGCTCTTTCGCCGACCAGCACCCCGACCGCATCCAGCTGCTGGCCGGCACCGACCCCGAGCTGGCCCACCAGCTCTACGCGGGCTGCGACACCTGCCTCATCCCGCCGCTGCGCGACCCAGGCGGCACCGACCAGCTGATCGCGCTGCGCTACGGCTGCGTGCCGGTGGTGCACGCCGTGGGCGGACTGAACGACACGGTGCGCGAGGGCTACGACGGCAACGGGTTCCGCTTCCACGCCTATCAGAGCCGCGACCTGATCGACGCCATCCGCCGCAGCATCACATCCTACAGCGATGCGGCGGGCTGGAAGCACCTGCGCCAGCGCGGCATGAGCGAAGACAATTCCTGGCTGGCATCCGCGCGCGAGTACATCGGGCTGTACGACTGGGCGCAGCGCGTGATCTAGCCGCCTGACGACAAGTGGAAAGAGATGTTCCCCATGCAGGATCTGCACAAGGTGGCGCTGTTCACCAACGAGTACCCGCCCTATATCTACGGCGGCGCGGGCGTCCACGTCGAATACCTCAGCCGCGAGCTGGCCAAGCTGGTGCCGGTCGAGGTGCGCTGCTTCGGCGACCAGGATGTGGCCGACGAGCGGCTGCGCGTGCGCGGCTACGGCCCCTGGCCCGAGGCCAAGCAGGGCACCGACCCGCGCTTCGGCGGGGCGCTGGATGCCTTCCAGCGCAGCCTGGCCATGGCCAAGGACACCCTGGACGCCGACATCGTCCACTGCCACACCTGGTACACCGATATGGCGGGCGTGCTGGCCAAGAAGCTCTGGGGCGTGCCGCAGGTGCTCACCATCCACTCGCTAGAGCCGCTGCGGCCCTGGAAGGTGGAGCAGCTGGGCAACGCCTACCACCTGAGCAGCTGGATGGAGCGCACCGCCATCCTGGATGCCGACGCGGTGGTGGCGGTCTCGAAGGAGACCCGCAACGATGTGCTGCGGCTCTTCCCCATCGACCCCGCCAAGGTGCACGTCATCCACAACGGCATCGACCTGGCCCAGTACCGCGCCGCCCCCGCCAACGATGCGCTGATCAGGCGCGGGGTGGACCCCACGCGGCCCTTTGTGCTGTTCGTCGGGCGCATCACCCGCCAGAAGGGCATCATCCACCTGGTCAACGCTATCCCGCAGATCGACCCGTCGCTCCAGGTGGTGCTGTGCGCGGGCGCGCCCGACACCAAGGAGATCGGCGCGGAGATGACCGAGCGCGTGGCCGAGGTCAGCGCCAAGCGCGAGGGCGTGATCTGGGTGCAGGAGATGCTGCCGCGCGATGAGGTCATCCAGTTCTACGCCAACGCCGCCGTGTTCTGCTGCCCCTCGGTCTACGAGCCGTTCGGCATTATCAACCTAGAGGCCATGGCCTGCGAGACCGCCGTGGTCGCATCCGCCGTGGGCGGCATCCCCGAGGTGGTGGTGCCCGGCGAGACCGGCGAGCTGGTCGACCTGGCCCTGCGCGAGGGCACCTTCGAGCCGGTGGACGCGGCCAAGTTCTCGCACGATCTGGCCCAGGCGATCAACAAGGTGGCGCTCGACCCCGAGCTGCAGGCGCGCTATGGCAAGAATGGCCGCCGCCGCGTCGAGGATCACTTCAGCTGGGAGGCGATCGCCCAGCGCACGCTCGATCTCTACCGCTCGCTCTAGCGCTGCGGAGAAAAAGTCCATGGCCCGGCGCTGCAACAAGCGCCGGGCCATCTTTTTTGCCCGTGCGCACGGGCCAGCTCGCCGGATGCCTCGATCATGCGTATTCGCACGAGCTCACCCCACCTTCGCATGAGAAGAGTGCATATCTCCTCAAACATGGTGATTAAGCTTCCGGCGATGGTGATTAAGCTTCCGGCGATGGTGATTAAGCTTCCGGCGATGGTGATTAAGCTTCCGGAATAGATGATGTCCTCTATTTCAAACAGATACTCCATATATTCATATATTTGTTCAATAGACAACGCTTGCAGCACTACTCGATCGCGCTCACGCCGATCACCATTCGCAAGGGCAGCACCACGGGCGCAGACCCTCACTTGACAGCACTTTCCAGTATTGGGATTAGTTGCGCATGAGCGATGGCGGCGGTGTTTGGTTGGTGGGTGGATGCCCTGTGCGGCGGCACCGAGGGGCCTGCCCCTCGGAACCCCGCGAGGGGGTGTACCCCTCAGTAGATGTCACTTTTTCGAGGTGTTCCGAGGCCGTTTGAGCGAAACGGTGCGTTGTTGTTCGTTCGGCTTGGGTGCGCCTTCGTCGATAGTGGTCATTTTTGGATGGTGGTGCATGCCCTATGCGGGCAGCACCAAGGGCTCCGCGCCCTTGGATCCCCGCGAGGGGCGTTGCCCCTTCGAACCCCAATTTTGACCGTTCCTATGCCGTTTCCCGGCGGCTGGTGTTCGTGCATATGGCCATCAAGACCTTAGCGGCACCTTCGCCGCATGGGCCGGGTGGGTAAGGTTGGGTGATACCTCTTTTCAGACTGGTTTGCAAGCGATGATGCGCTGTGCATGATTCGGCACGTGGGTTTTCACGATTTGCCACATCCCAATGCCACGCTCATGAAAGTGACACCAAGTGAGGGGTGTACCCCTCACTTGGTGTCACTTTTTCGAGGTGTTTCCCATCAGCGATAGCGGTGGTACGTGTTCGGTGGGTGGATGCCCTGCGCGGGCGGCGCCGAGGGGCTCGCCCCTCGGAATCCCACGAGGGGGCGTCGCCCCCTGCGAACCCCCAATTTGAAGCATTCCCATGCCGAATGCTGGCGGCTGGTGTTCGTGCATATGGCCATCAAAACACAAGCGGCACCTTCGCCGCATGGGCCAGGTGGGTAGGGTTGGCGCTGCGCACTTCCCAGGCATATCCCGGCACACCGGATCGTACCGTCTGCCGCATTTACATTTTTGAGCGTTCCCGTGCATCGCCTTCGGGTCTTCGTGGTAAAAATCTTTGGTGTAGAAACCAGGCCAGATGCAAAAAAGCGCACCTGGCCCGTTTTTCCCCTACACCGCCAGCGGCAGCAGCCGCTCGACGCCACGGATGCGGAACAGCAGCGCCAGGAAGCGCTGCTCGGCCTGGGGGCCGATAGGGTAGCCCTGCGCCCGCAGCGCCGCAAAGCCGCGCGCTGCGGTGGCGGCGGCCTCGCGCACCACCGCGCGGGTGGATGCGGGGAAGCGCAGCTCGGGCGTGGCCAGCTCGGCGGGATCGTGGGCCAGCAGCGCCGCGTCATCCCAGCTGCCGTCGGCGCGGCGGTGGATGATCCAGCTGCGCAGCAGATTGTGGTTGCGCGCCGCCACGTCCTCGGCCAGATCGGCCAGATCATCCAGCATCTGGATGGCCAGCCCGAAGCCAAACACACCCTCCTTCAGCCGCGCGATCGCCTCGGATCGCTCCTGCTCGATCACCTCGGGGATGACAAAGCCCAGCTGGAACAGCCGCCCGCCCCGGAAGCTGTGGATGGTGGCCAGCAGCTCCTCGGGCGTGAGAGCGGCGGCGATCGCGCTCTCCTCGCCGCTCTCCTCGCGCAGGATCTCCAGCACGGTGGCCATCAGCGACTGCCAGGCGCGGCTGCGCAGGGCCGCGTCGCCGCTGAGCGCGGCCAGGGTCTGGTGGATGATGCCATCCTGCAGCAGCAGCAGCAGCACGTTGGGGGCGATGCGCGACTGGCCCATGTCGATGTGCAGCGTTCCCTTGGCCTCGCCATCCACGATGTTGTCGGTGGCCGTCACCACGCCACGTATGGCGTGGACGAGCACCCCATAGGCGTGCAGCCGCTCCTCGGGCACGCCGATGGACTCTAGGATCGACACCAGGAAGATGCTGAACAGGTTTTTGGAAAGATACTCGGGTGCGGGCAACGCGATGTTGGGGAAGCGGATCTGGACGGCGGGGCATGCCTCGGCGAGCTGGCGGCGGAAGTCCTGCTCGATGCGGTGGTGCCGCGCCGCCGCGCTGGCGAGCGCATCGGCGAAGGCGGCGTCGCCAAAGAGCTGGGTGAGAAAGGCGCGATACTCATCGATCATAGTGGCGCGTGCTCCTCTACGGGCAGAAAAAGGCGTGCAGATGCGCGGACAAGCCTCGGCCAGTGGACATGTTCAGCGAGGGGTGCGTAGGGCGACTCGTTCCTAACATCTCTAGACACTATATCGGCTGGCGCGCGCCTGCGCCATTGCCAGCGCACCACACCAAGTTGCCCTTGCGCAACTTCACTTTGGGGCAAAAAGAAACGCCCAGCAACCAGAATCTGGTCGCTGGGCGTCGGGGCTGCGGGCGCTAGGCGCGGAACACCAGCACCACGCGGCCAAGCTGGATGCGCGAGCCGTCGCCCACCGGCGTGGGCACGTTGGGGTCGAGCCGCACGCTATCGACCCGCGTGTAGTTGGTGCTGTTCAGATCCACCACCGACCACTGGTCGCCCGTGTGCAGCAGCTTGGCGTGCTGGCGGCTGACGCCGCCGGTCTCGCCGCCGTGGCCAGTGAGGTCGACCTCGGGGAAGATCCCGCTGATCGGATCCTCGCGCCCGATGATTAGCTCGGCCTTGTCGAGCACCAGCGGCAGCTCGACCCCGCTGGACTCGACCACCAGCCGAGGGCCAGGCGCAGCGGGCGCAGGCGCGGCAGCAGGCGCAGCCACCGGCGCGGCAGGCGCAGCGGCAGGCGCGGCGCCGGTGAGCGCGGCCAGCTCGGCCTGGGCCTTGTCCAGCGCCACGCGGGCATCGGCCAGGCCCTGCACCACGGCGGGCGGTGTGGCCGCGCCGAACATGCCCTGCATCTGCTCGAACTGCGCGATGATCTGGCTCTGCTGCGCGATCTCGCCCTCTAGGCGGGCAACCTCCGCCGGGTCGACGGCGGGCGCGGCAGGGGTGGCGGCCAGGGTATCAAGCACCGCCTGGGCAGCAGCGCGGGCGGCGCGGGCATCGGCCAGGCCCTGCGCCACCGCGGGCGGCGTGGTGGCCCCGAACATCGCCTGCATCTGCTCGAACTGCGCGATGATCTGCTCCTGCTTGGCGACCTCGGCCTCGAATTCGGCGCGCTGCGCGTCGTCGGCGCTGGCGGCGGGGGCCTCAGCGGGCGCGGCGGGGAACAGCTGGTCGGCGGCGGGTAGCTCGTCCTCTTCGGGCGCTGGCTCGGCGGGGGCAGCGGCCTCGGCAGGGGCAGCGGCCTCGGCAGGGGCAGCGGCCTCGGCGGGCGCAGCGGCCTCTGGCTCGGGCACCTGGGTCACAGGCACAGGCGCGGCGGCCTCCGGCTCGGGGGCCGGCACCGCAGGCGGCTCGGGCGTGGCAGGCTCCAGCGGCGCGGGCGCGGGGGCGCTGGCGGCAGGGGCCGCCTCGGCGGCGGGCGCGGGCGCGGCGGCGGCAGGCGCGGCCTGCTCAAGCGACGCGCCGCAGTTCTCGCAGAAGCGGTCGCCGGGCAGGTTCTGGTGGCCGCAGGCCGGGCAGGCCACGCTGGCCTCGGCGGGCGCGCTGGCCACCGGCGGCGCGAACAGGGTGGGCGCATCATCCGCTGCAGGGGCGGGCGCTGCGGCGGGCGCGTCGTCGGTCACCACCGGCGCAGCGGCCAGGGGTGCGCCGCACTCGTCGCAGAACGCCTCGCCGGGCAGCACCGCCGCGCCGCAGATCGGGCAGGTGGTGGGCGAGACCGACACAGCGGCGGGGGCAGCCACCGGGGCGGCGGGCGCGGGCGCGGCATCGAGCTTGGTTCCGCACTGATCGCAGAAGCGGTTCGCCGGATCGTTCTCAGCGCCGCAGGTGGGGCACTTCATTATCGCAACTCCTCTTTCAGGCAGGTTCTTCCATTTTCTTAGCACGAACAGGGCCGACGCGGGCTGCTACTCCTCAAGCTTCTGGGTCAGCCGCCGGGTGGCGTACTTCAGCTCCTTCTGGGTCTCGGAGCTAATCGGCCCGCCCTGCTCCAGCTGGGCGGCCTGGGCCTCGGCGCTCTTGGCCAGCTCCAGCTCGCCAAGGTCGAGCAGCCGGGTGGCGGCGGCGCGCAGCTTCTGGGTCGCGCCGCTGATATTGCCAGCCTCGGCCTCGGAGAGCGCGCGGGTCTGGAGCTTGAAGGCCGTGACCTTCTCGACCAGGTTCATCACGCGCGGGTCGTAGGCGGGCGCGCTGGCGTCGGCGGTCAGCTCCAGCAGCACATCCTGCTTGATCACCTGCTCGTCGCCGCCGCCCACGGGCGTGTAGTGCAGCTCGGCCTGGGCGATGCGGAAGGTGCCCGCCGGGCGGGGCTGGATGAGCATATCGATCACCACGCTGGCCGCGCTGCCCGCCTCCAGATCGCCCATACGCACCGCCACCTCGTTCTGGCCGATCGGCTGGTAGCCCAGGTTGGCGATGGTGGGCAGGGCGCGGTGCACCGCGCGCGGCGCGGCGTCGCGGGCCAGCCGCAGCAGCAGGCGGGCGTCGCGGGCCACCGTGCCCTTGGCCGAGCGCACGGCGCGCTGGAAGAAGGTGGCGATCTTGCCCGGCTCGGCGATGTAGTCGGCCAGGCCGCCTGTGGCGTCGGCGATGTCGTCGAGCAGCTGCTCGTTCCACTCGGCCCCCAGGCCCAGCGCCGTCACCTTCACCCCGGCCTGGCCCAGCGCCGTGGCGATATCACGGCAGGTCGGCTCGTCGCCCCAGGTCTGGCCGTCGGTCAGCAGCAGCATCGAGCTGATGCGGTCGGCGCTGTGGTTCTTCATCAGCTCGGCCTGCCCGGCGCGCATGCCGCCCGAGAGCGCCGTGCCGCCCGCCTCGACGATGGTATCGACGGCATCTTTGAGCATGGCCTTGTCGGTGGCGGGGGTGGCGGGCAGCAGGGTCTGCACCGTGTCATCGAAGATCACGATCGAGACCACATCCTCGGGCGCGAGCATGTCGATCACGCGCTTGGTGGCGTCCTTCAGCGCGGCCAGCTTCGGCCCCTGCATCGAGCCAGAGCGGTCGAGCACGAAGCAGAGGTTCTGCGGCACCGACTCGGTTGCGGCGGCGCTCGCCGCCTCGACGAGCAGGTAGGCGACCTGGGGCGTGGCGCTGGTCGGGAGCGGCGCGCGCCCCCAGGTGCAGGTCATGGTTATTGGTTCGGCCATCATCGTTTCCTTATTGTATGCCGCTACCACCGCTGCGGCAGAGTTCACAGTTCTGGAATGCTGCTATGACGCCGGAGACCCGCCCGATTGTTGCGCTCGGCAACAGCGAAGATTGGGTTGCTGGCCCGCGCGGCTTGCTACCGCGCTGCGCAGGCCAGCGGAGCGCGCCGCTAGTGCGCGTAGGCAACAAACTTCACCAGCACCGCGCTGATGTTATCCTCGCCGCCGTTGGTGTTGGCGGTGGCCACCAGGGCCTCGCAGGCGGCCTGCGGGTCGGCGTTGGCAGCGATGATCTCGGCGATCTGCGGGTCGCGCACCATCTCCCACAGGCCATCCGAGCAGCACAGCAGCACGTCGCCGGGGCGCAGGCGCTCGACAAACAGGTCGATGCCGACCTCGGCGCGGTCGCCGAGCGAGCGCAGCACCGCGTTGCGCTGGGGGTGGGTGTACACATCATCCTGGGCGATCTGGCCCAGGTCGACCAGGCGCTGCACCAGCGAGTGGTCGCGGCTGACGCGGCGCAGCTCGCCATCACGGTAGATATACGTGCGGCTGTCGCCGACGTTTCCGATCACGGCGCGGTCGCCCGAGACCACCGCCATGGTGATGGTGGTGCCCATGTCGTTGCCGCGCGCCTGGGCCTCGCGGATGACGTACTCGTTGGCCTGGGTGATGGCGTCGAAGGCCGCCGCCTTGAGCCGCTCCTCCTCGTAGGGGGCGTCCTGCTCAAGGGTAGGCGTCAGGTAGCCGCGCATCACGGCCTCGGCGGCCCCGCGCAGCGCCAGGCCGCTGGCCACCTCACCCGCCGAGTGGCCGCCCATGCCATCGGCCACCACATACAGCCCCCACGAGCGGCCGGTGTTATTCTGGTCGGTGCGCAGCTCCAGGGTCAGCAGGCTATCCTCGTTGTGGTCGCGCACCATGCCGGTGTCGGATCGCGCTCCCACCAGCGCCCACAGCGGCGCGGGCTGGGTCTTGTCGGCCAGCAACTCCTCGAAGGTGGAGACCAGCGTGGCGGCGTCGGCGTAGCCGCCGGTGCGCAGCCCGCTGAGGATGGCCGGGATGCCCGGCTCCTCGGCCAGGGCCTCGGCCTGCTCCTCGGTGAGGCGCTTGGTCGTGCGCGGCGTGGCGGTGCTGGCCTCCAGCAGCTTGGCCAGCGCGGGCAGGTCGCCCGCCGGGTCGCCGCCGCGCCGCAGGTGGGGCGCGGCGCGCAGCAGCGGCTGGCCCTCGGGCGACAGCTCGACCTCATCCAGCTCGACCTCGCCGAGGGTCAGGCCCTCGGCGTGGAGCGCCACCAGCAGGCGGGCGATGCCCAGGCCCAGGTTGATCGCATCCAGCTCGGCCAGCGGCGGGGCGATCGGGTCGCGCCCGCTGCCCAGGGTCAGCACCAGCCGCCGATCGCCCTCGCGCACCTCGTCCCAGATCTGGGGCAGCATGGCGCGGGCTAGCTCGGAGTGCACCTCGGGCACGAGGGCCAGCCCCTCTGGCTCGGGGCCGCCCAGCGCGCCGTGGTAGCGGCGTCCCTCCAGCGACGCGCCGCACTCGGTGCAGAACAGCTCGCCCGCCTCGTTGGATGTCGCGCCGCAGGCCCAGCAGCGCCGCCACGGCTCGCGGTCCACCACCTCGACCTCTGGGCCATCGCCGGCCACCTGCTCGTACCGACCGCCGAAGAGCGCCGGTGCGCCCGGCTGCTGGGGTTGCTGATCCATGCTGTGCTCTCTCTCCATATCTTGCGCGGGCGGGCTGCTGGGCAGCGCCGCCGCAGGGGCGTTCACATCGGGTGCCATAGGGTGATACGCAACAGGGGTGCTCAGTGTTGCGACCAGCCACTCGTCGTCGTGGGGGGCGGGGGCGGGCAGGGGCGGCGCAAGCGGGGACGCGCACTGGATACAGAAGCGCGCCGCACCTCGGTTCTTCGCGCCGCACGCCGGGCAGATCTGCATAGCTACCTCGGGTTCTCACACATGGGCAGGCGCAGCGCCTACCGCTCGGCCCGAATGATCACAACGCTGATGTTGTCGGAGCCACCGCGCTGGTTGGCCAGCGCGATCAGCTGGGCGCAGGCCGCGCCGGGGTCGGCCTGCTCGATGGCGATGCGCGCCAGCTCCTCGTCGCGCACGTAGCTGAACAGGCCGTCGGAGCAGATCAGCACCACATCGCCCGCCTCGATCGGCTCGGAGCGCGTGTCGACATCCACCGTTGGGTCGGTGCCCAGCGAGCGGTAGAGCAGGTTGCGCTGCGGGTGGGTGCGGGCCTCCTCGGCGGTGATCTGGCCGATGTCGACCAGCCGCGCCACCAGGCTGTGGTCGGATGTGAGCTGGGCGACCTTGGCGTTGTCCACTGTCACGCCCCGGGCGTTGATCAGGTAGGCGCGCGAGTCGCCCACCGAGGCGATGTGGATGCGCTCGCCCACGATCAGCACGACGGTGAGGGTTGTGCCCATGCCGCGCTGGGCCGCGTTCTGTCGCGACTCGTTGTAGATGCGGCGGTTGGCGAGGATGGCGGCGGCGCGCAGCAGCGACTCCCAGCCCGCATCGTCCGGCGGGCGGCGGCGGCCCAGGCTGGTGGCCAGCTCGTGCTGCAGCGCCTCGGCGGCGATCTGGCTGGCGCGCTCGCCCGCCGCCGCGCCGCCCATGCCGTCAGCCACGAGGCAGAGCTGGGCCTGGCTGCCATCGGGCAGGGCGATCGTGCCAGTGAAGATCGCGTCCTGGTTATTCCTGCGGATCTGGCCGATATCGCTCTGGGCGGCGATAGCAAACGTGAGGGGCAAAATAGGCACCATCGTTGGTTCCTCTGAGGGCGCGCTCGACATCGGCGCGCCGCAGCGCTGGCAGAACTTCGCCCCGCGGCGGTTGCCGCCGCCGCACGCCGGGCAGGCCATGTCGTAGGCGCGCAGCACCGGCATGCGCGTGGTGATGCGCATGGTGGTGCGGCCCTGGGCCAGCTGCTGCGAGAGGCTGAGCAGGATCTTGGAAAGCTCCTCGATCGCGCTGGCGGCCTGCGCCCTGGTCACGGTGTCGCCGCTGGCCAGCTGCTGCTGCCAGTGGCGGACGCCTGATTCTACCACGTTTACCAGCGCCTGCAGATCCAGGCTCTCGGCCTCGACCTCGACCTGGCCGGGCGCGGGCACAGCAAGCTCGGGGGCGGGCTGGGGCAGGGCGCGCCCGCACGACGGGCAGAAGCGCGACCGCGCCATGGTGGTCGCGCCGCAGTAGGGGCAGCGGGCGGTCGATGCCATAGTGTCCAACAGCCGAAGACATGCTCGCCGTTCGCGGCCTTCCCGCTTCGGTCGGGAAACCAACGGCCTACACGCGCGACCGACGCACGGGCATCGGGCGCACGAGCTATGGGGTATGACGTCGGCACGCGGCGCAGGGGTGCACCCGCTGTGCTACAATTTCCCCCAAACTTCCGGCAAATTATAGCACAGGAGCTGCGCGCGCCCCGGCCCACGCCCACGCGCCCGCCACCCATATGCGAATCGCATTCCTTGACTCATGGCTCCAGAACGCGGTCGACGGCAGCGGCACCGCCGCCTCGATCGGCGGCCTCGGGCAGGCGCTGCGCCGCCAGGGCCACACCGTCACCCGCTTCGGCCCCTTCACCCAGCGGCCCGCCAACCTCACGCTGCGGCGGCTGCTGTTTAACGCCCAGCTGCCCGCGCTGCTGCGCGCGCTGCGCTACGACCTGATCGTGGGCTTCGACATCGACGGCGTGCTGATCTCGGGCCGCAGCGGCAACACGCCCTATGTGTGCTGCGTGAAGGGCGTGATCGCCGAGGAGCTGCTGCACGAGCGCGGCCAGACGCGGGCGCTGTTCCAGGCGCTGGCGCGGCTGGAGCGCCACAACGCCCGCCACGCCGACATGGTGCTGACCGACACGGCCTACGCCCGCGCCGCGATCGGGCGGCACTACGGCGTGCCGGGGCGCAAGGTGCGGCTGGTGCCCGCCGGGATCGACCTGGCCCGCTGGCAGCGCATCGCCGAGGCGACGCCGCGCCAGAGCGACGGCGCGACCATCCTGTGTGTGGCCCGCCAGTACCCGCGCAAGCACGTGGCCGACCTGCTGCGGGCCATGCCGCTGGTGCGCCAGCAGGTGCCGCAGGCCCACGCGGTGATCGTGGGCGACGGGCCGGAACACGCCAGCCTGCGGGCGCTGGCGGGCGAGCTGGGCCTGGGCGAGGCGGTGCGGTTCCTGGGCGCGCTGCCCGATGACGACGAGGTGGCGCGCTGGTACCGCCGCGCCGACATCTTCTGCCTGCCCAGCGTGCAGGAGGGCTTCGGCATGGTGTTTGTGGAGGCCATGGCCAGCGGGCTGCCGGTGGTGGCCACGCTCTCGGCGGCCATCCCCGAGGTGGTGCCGCGTGGCCGCGCCGGGCTGCTGGTGCCGCCCGCGCAGCCGCAGGCCCTGGCGGCGGCCTTGGTCGATCTGCTGCGCAGCCCCGCGAAGCGCGCGGCCTTCGGCGACTTCGGCCAGCAGCATGTGGCCCAGTACGAGTGGGACAGGATCGCCCGCCTGTTCCTGGCCTCGGTGGCGCCGCTACTGCAGACCAGCGTGGGCGAGGTGAGCTAGGGCGAGCGGCCCCGCCCATCCGGCGAAGGCGCAAGAACCAGCGCGCTGGCCATGATCCAGCCCGCAGAGACGAGGCCAGCCGTACGAGGCGGCCTCGTTTTTCTCCCTCTATACCCACCACAATCTCAGGCCGACAAAAAACAAAAAAGGATTATTTTGGGCGTTCCTCTGCGGCGGGCTGGCTATCGCTGGTGAGGATTATGGCCAGCTGGCGATCGCAGCGCCTTCGCCGCATGGGCCAGGTGGGTAAGATTGGCACATCCCTCTTTCTAGAGCTTTTGTTCCCTTGGTGTCTTCGTGCCTTGGTGGTACGTTATCGTTCCCTTCGCGTCTTCGTGGTATTCGCCCCCTCCCGTTCCCTTGACCGCGCCAGAAAGATCGGCCACAATACCAGCATCGCAACCGCCGCACCCGCACACGAGGCCCCCCGCCTATGAGCAACCCGCCCCCCGCCCCCGCCCGGCTGCACTACCTGGATGGCATGCGCGCGCTGGCCGCGCTGGCCGTGGTGGCGCTGCACACCATGCAGATGTACGACACCCCGATGGACGGCGTGGCCGCGCCGCAGCTGCCGCTGCACCAGCCGTGGGCGCAGGCGCTCTACGCCGCGCTGCTGCAGCTCGTCATCCGCCTGGGCAGCGACGCCGTGCCGGTGTTCCTGGTGCTCTCGGGCTTCAGCCTGATGCTGCCTGCGGCGCGGGCGGGCGACGGCAGGCTGCCGGGCGGGGTGGGGCGGTTCTTTCTGCGGCGGGCTAGGCGCATCCTGCCGCCCTACTACGCCGCCGTGCTGCTGGCCTTCGCGCTGATCGCGGCGGTGCCATGGCTGGCCGAGCCGCGCGGGCTGTACTGGGATCTGGCGCTGCCCGCCACCTGGCAGGCGCTGCTGGCCCACCTGCTGCTGGTGCACAACGCCAGCTACGACTGGTACCTGAAGATCAACCCGCCGCTGTGGAGCATCGCGGTGGAGACGCAGATCTACCTGCTGTTCCCGCTGCTGCTGTGGGTGTGGCGAAAGTGGGGCACGCTGGCGCTGGCGGCGGCGGCGCTGGGCTACGGCGTGGTCGCCAACGACCTGCCCATACCGCTGCTGCCGCTCTCGCAGGGCAACTACGTGTGCATCTTTGGCATGGGCATGGCGGCTGCGGCCATCGGGTTCGCGCCGGGGCAGGGCTGGCTGCGGCGGCTGCCCTGGCCGCTGATCACGCTGGGTGCGGCGGCGGCCTACGCGGCGGTGTGCGCGGCCAGCATCGGGCGGCTGGCCCAGCTGCCGGGCTACGCGCCCATCCTGGTGGCGGGCGCGTCCATGGCCAGCGGCATGGTGGCCATGGCGCTGCGCGAGCAGGCGGGCAGGCCCGCCGGGCTGGTGCGCCGCGCCCTGGAGCGGCCCGCGCTGGTGGGGGTGGGCCGGTTCTCGTACAGCATCTACCTCATCCACGCGCCGCTGCTGGCGCTGGCGGCGGCGGCCACGCTGGCCTGGGGCATGCCAGCGCGGCTGGCCTACCCCGCGCTGGCGCTAGGCGGCTGGGCGCTGGTGCTGGCGGCCAGCTATGGCTTCTACCGCCTGATCGAGCTGCCCAGCATGGGCAGGCGCTAGGCCAGCGCCAGCGCGGCGCGGTAGCCGGGGATGGCCCGCACGGCCAGCGGGCGCAGCCCGGCCTGGTGGGCTATGGCTAGCAGCTCGGCCAGGGTGTAGGCCCGGCGGGCCGAGGCCAGGCCGTCGTGGCGGGTCAGGCGGTTGGCGCTGATCAGGTGGCCCAGCAGCCATGCCCCGGCCAGGCCCGGCCACGAGCGCAGCAGGTCGTTCAGCACCACGCCGTGGCGGGCCACGCGGCGCAGCTCGCGCAGCAGCGCCACGGCCTGGGGCGGCGCGAAGTGGTGCAGGGTGAACGAGCAGTGGGCCACGCCCACGCTGGCGTCGGCCAGGGGCAGCCGCAGCGCGTCGGCGGCGGCGTAGGCCACCCCGCCGCCGCGCATGGCCGCCATCCGCACGATCTGCGGGCTGATGTCCACCGCCAGCACACGTCCCGCGAAGGCGCGCGGCATGTCGCCGATCCCGCAGCCCACATCCAGCACATCCCACGCGGCGGGCTGCACAAATGCCGCAGCTGGTACCGCCCCGGTCAACTGTGCGGATTGTACAAAGCGCCGCACGGCCCACGTGCTCAGCCAGACGCCGCCGCCCAGGCGGTTGACCATAGACAGATCCAACAAATTCTCCAGCAGCTCGGCGTCGGCCAGGCCGGGCGCGTCGATCAGCTCCGGCTCATCCCTGCGGGGCAGCCCCACGGCCAGAATCGCGCCACCCCAGCGCCCGCCCCGCCCCATGTGGTCGGATGTGTCGCTATTTCGCATAAAGCGGTGAACCACAGCGCCTCTTGCTTTCTTTGCAAAAATCACAATAATGCTATAATAGCTCATCGTTCATTCTGCATAAATGCCGGGCCGTCTATTTGGTCAAGGCATACGATGAAGCAGAGACCCGGCACCCAGCCAGCCGTATCGTCAGCGGCCTGCGTGCCCGGCGCAGCGCTGTGGCTGCCAACCCCTGGTGTAATTTGCAATCTGCTTGGAAGCGCCCGCCCGCGCGAGCGACGCCGCCCGCGCCGTGCGCCGCGTGCCAAGCACCACTTTCGTTGAGCGACACTATGGCACCAGTCACCGTCCGCGATGTTGTACGCCTTGCCCTGCCGCCCGGCACCACGATCGTAGCCGGCAACAGCGGGCTTGCCCACCCCGTCACTTGGGTCGCCTCGCAGCGTGCCACGCCGCCGGTCTTCTCGAACCTGCGCGGCGGCGAGCTGGCGCTGGTCTCGGTGTCGGCGGCGCTGGCGCTGGATGACCAGCTCACCCTGCCGTCGCTGATCGAGCGACTGGCCCGGGTGCCGATCGCCGCCGTGGGGGCCATCGGCGAGATCAGCGAGGCCGCCCAGGCCGCCGCCGAGGATGCCCACATCCCCCTGCTGCACCTGCCCGACGACATCAACCCGCGCGAGGTCGAGCGCGAGGTGCAGCGGCTGATCAGCGACTACGAGGCCCAGCTCGACCGCCGCGCTGCCCAGCTGGGCAACCTGCTCACCCACCGCTCGCTGGCCGGCGCGGGGCTGCCGGGCCTGCTGGAGACGCTGGCCGAGCGCGTGGGGCAGGCCGTGGCCTGCTACAGCCTCAGCGGCGACATCCGCGCGATCAAGGGGCGCGGCTCCTCGCGCGTGGCGCTGCAGACGCTGCGGCCCACCGCGCCCGGCATCTACCAGCAGCTGGGCCAGCAGATCTGGGTGCAGCAGCTGGGCGCAAGCAGCGACCGCATGGGCTACCTGGCGATCGCAGGCCCCACCCTGGATGAGTGGGACAAGCTGGCCGCGCAGGCGGGTGCCGCCGCCATCGCGCTGGAGATCGCCAAGGAGCACGCGGTGCAGGCCGCCGAGGAGCGGCTGCGCGGCGACTTCGTGCAGGCCGTGCTGATGGGGCCGCCCGGCGACAGCGAGGCCCTGCTGCGCCGCGCCCAAGATCTCGGCTACGACCTGCGGGTGCCCCACGCGGCGGTGCTCTGCTCCACCAGCGGCAACGGCGCGCTCGATGAGCGCACCCTGGTGCGGCTGACCAGCGCGGTGAACAACGCGCTGAGCGCCCTGAACATGCCCGCCCCCACCATGCGCCGCGACGACGGCCTGCTGGCCTACATCCCCGTGCCCGAGCCGGGGCCGCGCGCCCGCGAGCTGGCCGAAAAGCTGCGTGTCCGCCTGTCCAACGACATCCCCACGATCGTGGTGGCGCTAGGCAAAGAGGCCGCCAACGTCACGGTGTGGTCGCGCTCGCTGCGCGAGGCCGAGCAGGCCATGATCCTCGGGCGGCAGCTGCTGGATAACGGGCGCGTGCTCGACTTCGGCGACCTGGGCGTGTACCGCCTGCTGTTCCTGCTGCGCGAGTCACCCGAGCTGTGGGATTTCTACCGCACCACGCTGGCCGCGCTGGCCGAGTACGACCAGAAGCAGCGCGCCGAGCTGCTGAAGACGCTGGAGGCCTTCTTCGCCAGCCTGGGCAACCTGGCCCAGACCGCCGAGGCGCTGCACGTGCACCGCAACACGCTGCTCTACCGGCTCAAGCGTATCGGCGAGATCAGCGGGCTGAATCTGGAAGACCCCGAGGAGCGCCTGGCGCTCTGGATCGCGCTCAAGGCCCACCGCGTGATGCGCACGCTCGACGCCACCCCCGACTAGCCCGCCCCCGCGCCGAGCGCTGAGATCGCCGCCTACCGAAGGAGCTAGCAATGCTTTCTCACGTCGATCCGCTCGCCGATCTCGCCGACCGCCAGGGGCTAGCGCGATTCGTCGATCAGCACATGCGCGCGCTGGGGGCCAGCGCCGCCAGCATGTTGCTGATCGAGATCGACATGTTCCCAAGCTACAGCGACCGCTACAGCGCCCAGGCCGCCGACCTGTGCCTGCGTGGCGTCGCCAGCACACTCCAGCGCCGCCTGCGCCACTATAGCGATCTGCTGGCGCGGCTGGAAGGCGCGACCTTCGCCGCGATCATCCAGGGCGGCGACGCCGAAACCGCCGCTCTGGTGGCCCAGCGCATGCAGGCGGCGGTCTACGCCCTAGGCATCCCCCACGCTGCCAGCCCCGCCGAGCGCGTGACCGTGAGCATCGGCGCGGCGGCGCGTCGCGACCTCGACCTGGATGCGCTGCTGGCCCAGGCCCAGGCCGCGCTGCAGCGCGCCAAGCAGGCTGGCCCGGGCGGCCTGAGCCGCTAGCACACCGCGAGGCCCCCAGGCGCATATGTGCCTGGGGGCCTCGCGATACCGGTGGCCCGACCCTAGGCCGCCACCTGCGCGCCCACAGCAAGCTCGCCGCGCACCACCTGGGTGTAGAAATCCTCGGTGATCGCACGGCCCGGGCAGCTGGGCTTGTTGTAGTCGCGGTGGCTAGAAAGCCCGCCCCAGCGCAGCAGCTCGGGGTGGGCGCACACCTGCTCGCCATGGGCAGTGGTGATGCAGCCGGGCCGCACGCCGTCGGCGTACATGTAGCGCAGGTCGAAGGTGCCCAAGCGGCGATGCAGCGCCTGCACCGCGCCGCGCACCATGCCCTGCACAGCGGCGGGCCAGCGCACCTGCTCGTAGTTTCCCACCACCTCGATCCCCACGCTGTAGTGCAGCTTGCCGCTGCGCTTGAACGAGTTGCCCCACTTGGCGTGGATGCCGATATCGCTCATCGGCGTCATCAGGTAGATGTAGCGCTCGTCGATGAACAGGTGCGGGCCGGCGCTCCAGCCCAGCGTGTTCTGGTAGTAGTTCTTCAGCACGCCCAGCTGGCGCAGCCGCTTGGCCTTGATCTGGATGGATGATAGGCCCTGCTCGTTGGCGTTCCAGACCTTCTTGGATGCGGCGCTCGGTGCCCAGGTGGTGGAGGGGTCGACCGTGTGGTGGAACACCACGAAGTCCGGCGGGATGGTGCCAAAGTTATAGGTCTTTAGGTAGGTGGTGAAGTCATCGATGGTCATCGCCATGTTCACAAACGGAAAGTTGGGCATCTCGCAATCCCCTCGTACACATAGTTGGGCATAGAGTAAAATCGCTTCTACCCCGTAGAACGCTGGGTGAGTTCACAAATAGGTTAGGTCTTAGGTAGGATCTCCACCTGACTATATTCCTCTATACTCGTTGGGCAACTCTGCTTTGAACCCATAGCTATTGTCCGAGCGCCAGATCACACAGCGAGCATCCTGCTATGCGCCACACGAGGCACCTGGCGCACGGCAGCCCGCCGCCCGCGTGGGGCTGCGCCGCGCTATGCTTGGGAAGAAAGGTTTTCGGAATGACTCGGGTTGATGTATTTGCTCTCGCGATGATGCTGGTGGGGGTACTGTGCATGTGCGGCGGGATCTTCGACTGGGCCTGGATGATCAACAGCCGCCGCGCCTGGATCATCCGCAAGATCTTCGGCTATATGGGCGCGCGCATCTACTACGTGGCCTGCGGTATGCTGCTGGTCTTCCTGGGCCTAGTCTCGCTGGCCCTGCGCCTGCGCGGCACCCTCTAGCCCTGGGCCATTCACCACAAAGACGCGGCGACACGAGAGGGCGAGCGGTCGCGGCACCATGGCGCAGGCACTGCTGGTGCCCGCTGGCGATGATCATGCCGCTGGCCAGCGCCTATGCGTTCTTGACTCACCAAGGATTCTTTACCACGAGGGCGCGAAGGCACGAAGATTCTTCGCGTCTTCGTGGTATTTGTTCCCGTTTGTTCCTTGGTGCCTTGGAGTCTTGGTGGTAAAACCTTCTGCCAGATGTCAGCGCATAGCCCATAACGCCCACCCGCCAGCGCTTGCGCCACGCAGCCCCCCATGCTATGCTATCGGCAACTCAGCAGAAGATAGCTATGCAACCGACATTCCCACGCCCAGCCCCCGCCGAGCGCTGCAGCATCTGCGGGGTGCCCCTGATCAGCGGGTACTACACCATCGACAGCCGCCGCGAGCGCTTCTGCGCCGAGTGCATGCGCACCCGCCCGCGCTGCTCGGGCTGCGGCATGCCCGTGGGCGAGGCCCACTGGACCCTGCACGACGGGCGCAATCTCTGCGCACGCTGCCACAGCATGGCTGTCTACGCCCCCGACGAGTCCCAGCGCCTCTACGACGCCACTGTCGACGCTATCGTGGCCCAGCTGGGGCTGGTGCTGCGCGTGGGCGTCAGCTTCCGCCTGGTGGATGTGCCCACCATGGCCCACGTGCGCGCCCAGGGCGGCGCGCCCCCCAGCGAGGCCCAGGTGCTGGGCGTCTACCAGCGCCAGGGCAGCCTGCGCGTGATCTACATGCTCTACGGCCTGCCCAAGCTGGTCTTCCGCACCACCGTGGCCCACGAGTACGCCCACGCCTGGCAGGGCGAGACATGCCCCCTGCTTGAGGACGAGGTGCTGCGCGAGGGCTTCGCCGAGTGGGTGGCCTACCACCACCTGCGCTGGCTGGGCTGCAGCCGCGCCGCCGAGGACATGCTCACATCCAACCACCCCTACCGCTCCATGCTCGAAAGCGTGCTGGCCATCGAGCGCCGCGTGGGCACCCAGGGCGTGATCAGCCACATCCTGGCCGTGGGGCGCGGGGCGGCCTAGCGGCAGCACACGGCCCTATCAACGCCCCACGCAGCGGCGTGCGGTAGGCATTGGCACATTGCCTTTCCCACCCGGCCCATGCGCAAAGGCGCTGCTGATGCACACTGGCCGTATGCGCCAGCAGCAGCGGCCTGGCCCATCCGGCGAAGGTGCAGCTATGGGCCTGCTGGCCATACGCCCAATCGCAGCAGGAAGGCAATGCCCAGCGCAGGCAGGCCGATTTTCCTCCCTGTTCTCCGCTTCGTACCCACACTCCTTCGTGGTATTTCCCCCGTTTCCCCTTCGGGCCTTCGCGTCTTCGTGGTTAAAAATCTCCGGTAGATCGAACGCGCAAGGCTCTGATCAAGAGCGCACCGCCTGTGCGCCAGCGGCGGCACTTGGCGTATAATAGCCAGCATGCCAAAGCTCTCGATCAACCTGTCGCCCGCCTTCGCCGCCCTCGGACCCCAGCGCGAGCCGCAGCTGTGCTACGCCCTGGCCCACCTGCGCGGCGAGTCCCTGGCCGACCACGCCGTCGAGTGGGCGCTGGTGGCCGACGCCAGCCGCTCCATGCGCATCCCGATCGTCGACGACGCGCAGTTCCGCGCCCTCATCCGCGAGGGCGGCGCGCAGGAGACCATGGTCGACGGTGTGGCCGTGTGGCAGCTGAATGCGCCCATCCCCCCCGAGCTGCGCGCCGCAGCCCGCAGCCCGCTCGACCATGTAGCCCACGCCCTGCACAGCCTGCTTGAGCGGCTTGGCGACGCCGATCGCTTCGCCCTAGTGGCCTGCGCCGAGGATGCCCTGCTGCTGCTGGGCAGCACCCCAGGCGACTCGCGCGCCGAGCTGGCCCACGGCATCGAGCGCCTGCGCACGCTCAACCTGGGCGACGAGACCGACCTGGCCCAGGGCATCGAGCTGGCGCTGGAGCACGTGTCGCGCGGGCGCGTGCTGCTGCTCACCGACGGCTTCACCCGCCGCCCCGAGCGCTGCCTAGAGCTGGCGGCCTACGCCGCCCAGCGCGGCATGGCCATCTCCACCATCGGCCTGGGCAGCGACTTCCAGGAGGATCTGCTCACCGCCATCGCCGACCAGAGCGGCGGCCAGGCCCACTTCGCCCACAAGGCCAGCGACATCCACCCGGCCATCGCCAGCGAGCTACGGGCGGCGCGCGCAGCGGCGGGCGGCCTCTCCGCCACCATCGCACCAGCCTCGGGGGCCACCCTGCGCCGCGTCACCCGCATCCGCCCCGCGCTCAGCGTGCTGCACGACGCGCCCACCCAGCAGCCCGCCAGCATCCGCCCCGGCGACGCCCTAGGCGAGGGCATCGCCTTGCTGATCGAGCTGCTGGTGCCCGCCGACATCGAGAGCCGCGCCGCGCTGGCCAGCATCACCCTGCAGGCCCCCGGCAGCGCACCGGCATCCGCCCAGCTCACCGTGCGCCGCTACGCCCAGCCGCAGGCCCTGCCCGCCGACGTGCGCGAGGCCGCCGCCCGCGCCAACATCGCCCGCCTGCAGCGCCGCGCCGCCGACGCCGTGGCCGCAGGCCGCCCGCACGACGCCGCCCGCATGCTGGCCACCGCCGCCGATCAGCTCGGCGCGCTGGGGGCCGAGCAGCTGGCCCAGGCCAGCCGCGAGCAGGCCGCCGCGCTCGCCACCATCGGCCAGACCGATACGCTCCGGCTCAAGGAGATCACCTACGCCACCCGCCGCCTCGCCTAGCGCGGCAGCCGCTGGCGCGCTTCGCTCGCCCTTCGCACAGGTTCGCCCGCAGAAACAAAGGATTGCACTGTTATGACAACCGATCAGTCCCAGCGGCCAGGGCGCTATGGCCCCTATGGCGGAAGCTACATCCCCGAGACCCTGGCCCCCGCCGTGGCCGCGCTAGAGCAGGCCTACGAGCAGGCCAAGCACGACCCAAGCTTCTGGGATGCATTCAACGCGCTCCAGCGCACCTACACCGGCAGGCCCACCCCCATCACCTACGCCCGCCGTCTCTCCGAGCACCTCGGCGGCGCGCAGATCTACCTCAAGCGCGAGGATCTGGCCCACACCGGCGCGCACAAGATCAACAACGCCCTGGGCCAGGGCCTGCTGGCCCAGCGCATGGGCAAGACCCGCATCATCGCCGAGACTGGCGCAGGCCAGCACGGCGTGGCCACCGCCGCCGTGTGCGCCATGCTGGGCATGGAGTGCATCGTCTACATGGGCACCGACGACATCGAGCGCCAGAAGCCCAACGTCTTCCGCATGCGCCTGATGGGCGCCGAGGTGCGCGGCGTCACCACCGGCAGCCGCACGCTCAAGGATGCCGTGAACGAGGCCATGCGCGACTGGGTGACCAACCCCGACTCGTACTACCTGCTCGGCTCGGCCCTGGGGCCGCACCCCTACCCCCTGATGGTGCGCGACTTCCAGAGCGTGATCGGACGCGAGGCCCGCGCCCAGATTCTAGAGGCCGCAGGCAAGCTGCCCAATGTGGTGATCGCCTGCGTCGGCGGCGGCTCCAACGCCATCGGCATCTTCCACGGCTTCCTGGATGACGAGAGCGTGGACCTGCGCGGCGTGGAGGCGGGCGGGCGCAGCGGCGAGCTAGGCCAGCACGCCGCCCGCTTCAGCGGCGGTCGCCCCGGCGTGTTCCAGGGCACCCGCAGCTATGTCCTGCAGGACAGCGACGGCCAGATCGCCAGCACCCACAGCATCTCGGCGGGCCTCGACTACGCCGCCGTCGGCCCCGAGCACGCCCTGCTGCACGACGAGGAGCGCGCCTTCTACACCTCGGCCACGGATGTCGAGGCCCTGGAGGCCTTCCAGACCCTCTCCAAGCAGGAGGGCATCCTGCCCGCGCTGGAAAGCTCGCACGCCCTGGCCGACGCCATCCGCCTGGCCCCCACCATGCGCAAGGATGAGATCATCCTGGTGAACCTGTCGGGCCGTGGCGACAAAGACATCTTCAGTGTGGCCGACGTGCTGGGCGTGGAGATCTAGGCCCTCACCTAGGGTTACGTTTCTGCGCAGGGCATTGAGATGTGGCTGCATACCTTATCCAGCGTGCTAGGGCATGCGCGACCCTTGTCCCATGCTGCCGCCGGACACAGGAACGCTTGATGTTGCCGCACCCTCGTCGTGCGCTGCCACGCCAACGATAGAATCCGTACTGTAGGGCGGGCTTCGTGCCCGCCTGCGCCTCGTACGTCAAACGCCCCTACGATGCATTCAATGCACACGGCGTAGGACGCATCGTAACGCGTCAAAATCATCGGGTGGGGTTGCGATGAACACGGCGCATCGCGATGGGGCGGGCACGAGATCCGCCCCTACACCCCTGGGAACGCATTGCCACCATTGCGTGGGTTGTCAATGATGGCAATGGCCACGATGATCCATCCCACCCGGCCCATACGGCGAAGGTGCCGCTCGTGCAAACTGGCCATATGCACGAATGTTAGCCGCCAGAAAACAGCATCGGAACGCCTCAAATTGGGGGTTTCGAAGGGGGCCACGCCCCCTCGCGGGGGTTCCGGGGGCTGGCCCTTAGGCGCTGCCCGCGCAGGGCATCCACCCACCCAACACCTACCACCGCCATCGCTGAAGGAAAAAACGCCCAGCGCCGACGGGAAAAGTGACACCATGTGAGAGGCCACACCCCCTCGCGGGGGTTCCGGGGGCTGGCCCTTAGGCACCGCCCGCGCAGGGCACCCACCCACCACCCACGAGGGACCACTATCGCTGATGCCGCCACGAGGCCAGGGCCAACCGGGCAGCGCTCCACGCAGTGCCTACGGTTGGACCGACCCGGCCTCAGGCGAAAACGCCCAAGCAAAGAGCACCCTACCCGGCTCTAGGCTCCAAAACGCAGCAGCGCCCCGCGACCGTATGTGGTCGCGGGGCGCTGCTGCGCCCGCTACTGCTCGCGCAGCTCCAGCTCGGGGCCTCGCTGCTCGCACAGGAACAGTGTGCCCGCCGCCACGCACAACGGGATGAGCAGCAGGTTCACAAACGGGATGGCCACCAGCCCAAAGCCCACCAGCCCAAAGCCCAGGCTCGCGGGCATGTGCTGGCGGATGACGCCCATCTTGGTGCGGAAGCGCAGCCGCCGCCGCTCCAGCGGCCCATCGAAGAAATCTAGGCAGGTGATAAACGCGCCCAGCAGCACCGCGCCCACGAGGTTGATCGCCTGGCCCGCCACCGGGATCAGGTTCAGCAGCAGCAGCACCAGCCCCACCGCCAGCGAGATCGCCAGCTTCTTCAGCTCGAAGCCCAGCGCCCGCCAGATGTCGCGCGCGATCCCCGCCGCCGTCAGCGGCTGGGCGGGCGGGGCGGCCCCGGTCACGCCCAGCTCGATCTGCTCGGAGAGCGTGCCGTACCAGGGCGAGCCAAGCACCACCCCGAAGCGCACCACGCAGAACCCCGCCGCAAACAGCAGCAGCAGCCCTAGCACCACCCGCAGCAGCCACTCGATCACGCCGCCCAGCCGCGTGTCGGCTACCAAGCGGTCGATGCCCACCCAGCCCGCGCCAAACAGCCCCACGTACACCACCGTGGCCACCACCAGGTTCACCACGATCGGGATCACCACATATTGCCACAGCCGGGGATTCTTCACCAGGTAGCCCAGCGCATGAAACGGGGCCGCCGCCCCCTCAAGAAACCGCTGCATTCCGTTCGCCCTCCTCTTGTGCATCATCTGTGATTGGGACGCCCCCAGTGTACCAGAGGTTGCAGCGCCCGCCGCCCGCACCTGCGCTGTGGCCAAGAAAGCGCTCCCACAGCACAGCGGCGGCTACCCAGCCCCAGCCTTGACACCGCCAAAGCCCGCGTGTATACTCGCACCACCTTCCGGCCCTACGGCATACGAAGGCTGAGATCGACTGGCGGAACAAGCCGTCGCCGCCCATCGGCTTGATGTGTACTGCGTTCGACAGCGCTGTCGCCAGTTGTAGCAACGTCGGTTTCGCCCGTGAAAGCGCCACCACAGATCTTTTCACCATATCGGCATGGCAGCCGAGCCTGCGCGGTGGCGCGCACCCCGCGAGACCAAAGCACGATTCTGACCGATTGGAGGCGTTATGGCAGATACTATCGGCGTCGGTCTTGTTGGCTATAAGTTTATGGGCAAGTCCCACTCGAACGCCTACCGACAGGTGGCGTCGTTCTTCCCCGACGTGAAGCTGCGCCCCGCGCTCGCCGCGCTGTGCGGGCGCGACGAGGCCGCCGTGCGCGCCGCCGCCGCCGAGATGGGCTGGCAGGGCTACGAGACCGACTGGCGCAAGCTGGTGGCCCGCCCCGACATCGGCCTGGTCGATGTCTCCACCCCCGGCGACAGCCACGCCGCCATCGCCATCGAGGCGGCCAAGAACGGCAAACACGTGTTCTGCGAGAAGCCCCTGGCCAACACGCTGCCCGAGGCCCGCCAGATGCTGGCCGCCGTGCGCGACGCGGGCGTGGTGGGCATGGTCAACTTCAACTACCGCCGCGTCCCGGCCATCCAGCTGGCCAAGCGCCTGATCGAGTCGGGCCGCCTGGGCAAGATCTACCACTGGCGTGCGGTCTACCTGCAAGACTGGATCATGGACCCCAACTTCCCGCTGGTCTGGCGGCTCGACAAGAGCCAGGCCGGGTCGGGCACCTTGGGCGACCTGGGCGCGCACATCGTCGACCTGGCCCGCATGCTAGTGGGCGAGATCACCGAGGTGAGCGGCCTGACCGAGACGTTCATCAAACAGCGGCCCGTGCTGGCGGGCACCACCGGCGGCCTGGGCGCGGCGGGCGGCCCGGCCATGGGCGAGGTGACGGTGGACGACGCCGCGCTGTTCCTGACCCGCTTCGACAACGGCGCGGTCGGCAGCTTCGAGGTCACGCGCTTTGCCAACGGCCGCGCCAACTACAACTCGTTCGAGATCAATGGATCCAAAGGCTCGATCACCTTCAACCTAGAGCGCATGAACGAGCTGAACGTGCTGCTGAACGACGACCAGCCCGACGTGGCCGGGTTCCGCAACGTGCTGGTGACCAATGGCGATGTCCACCCCTACATGAGCGCGTGGTGGCCCGCTGGCCACATCATCGGCTGGGAGCACACCTTCACCCACGGCGTCTACGACCTGCTCAACGGCATTGCCGATGGCGTGTCGCCCAGCGCCACCTTCGAGGATGGCCTGCGCTGCCAGGCCGTGCTCGACGCCGTCGAGGCCTCGGCAGGCAGCCGCCAGTGGGTCGAGCCGGACTACCAGATCTAGCCGCTTTCACACCATAGCGCAGCCGCCCCCGCCCAGCGCGGGGGCCAAGCCACAAGGAGCATTCCCCATGGCGCGTCCTGTCACGCTTTTCACCGGCCAGTGGGCCGACCTTCCGTTCGAGCAGCTGCTGCCCCTGGCCAAGCAGATGGGCTACGACGGCCTAGAGCTGGCCTGCTGGGGCGACCACTTCGAGGTCTCCAAGGCCCTGAGCGACCCGACCTACATCCCCCGCAAGCGCGAGCTGCTTGAGCAGCACGGCCTGCAGTGCTTTGCGATCAGCAACCACCTAGTGGGCCAGGCCGTGTGCGACCCGATCGACGCCCGCCACAAGGGTATCGTGCCCCCCCACGTCTGGGGCGATGGCGAGCCAGAGGGGGTGCGCCAGCGCGCCGCCAAGGAGATCGCCGACACGGCCCGCGCCGCCGCCGCCTTCGGCGTGAAGCAGGTCAACGGCTTCACCGGCTCGTCGATCTGGCACATGCTCTACTCCTTCCCGCCCAACGACTTCGCCACTATCGAGGCGGGCTACCAGGACTTCGCCGACCGCTGGAACCCGATCATGGATGTGTTCGACGCCGAGGGCGTCACGTTCGGCCTAGAGGTGCACCCCACCGAGATCGCCTACGACGTGGTAACGACCCAGAAGGCCCTGGCCGCCATCGGCAACCGCAAGGCCTTCGGCATCAACTTCGACCCCAGCCACCTGGTCCACCAGTTCATCGACTCGGTCTACTTCATCGAGACCTTCGCCGACCGTATCTACCACGTGCACGTGAAGGATAGCCGCATCAACATCAATGGGCGCACCTCCATCCTTGGCTCGCACCTCAACTTCGGCGACTCGCGCCGTGGCTGGGATTTTGTGTCGCCGGGGCGCGGCGATGTAAAGTGGGACCCGATCTTCCGCGCGCTCAACGCCATCGGCTACACCGGCCCGCTCTCAGTCGAGTGGGAGGATAGCGGCATGGACCGCGTGTTTGGCGCGACCGAGGCGGCGGCCATGATCCGCCGCACCGACTTCACCCCCAGCACCGTGGCCTTCGACGCGGCCTTCTCCAAGAAGTAAGGCCCGCACCCCGCGCAGGGCAGGCTCCCCCGCCTACCCTGCGCGGCCACTCAGGCGCACTACATTGCCCGTCACCCGCACTACATTGCCCGTCACCCGCACTACATTGCCCGTCACCCGCACTACATTAGCCATAAATGCATAATATCGCTTATCATCTACACCAGATCACCCGCCACACGCATCACATTGCTTATTACCACCTATCAAAAAGCTACAAAACGCTACGTTTAATAGCACACAGCACCAGTTAAGACAACGAAAGCCGAGGCCCTATGCAGGTAAAAGTGGCTCCCAGCAGCGCCAGCGTGCTCCCGCAGGTTATGGTGCAGCAGCGCCCCGAGGGCTACGTACTCAGCGACAGCATCCGCCGTGGCTGCGAGACGACATTTATCACCGTCTTCACCGTCGGCTGGAACCTCATTGCGTGCCCGATCAGCCTAGCCTTTTTCTTCTCCCCCCCAAGCCAAAACCCCATCACGCTCCTGCTCACCCGGCTGCTGCCAATCATGTTTATTGGCCTTGGCATGCTACTGGTTGTCTACGTGGCCAGAAAGCTGCTGATCGTCAGCGCCTTCGAGGCCGCCGAGCTAACCCTGCCCAGCTGGCCGCTGCGCCTCGGCGAGCGCACCAACGTCACCTTCCGGCAGCGCTCACGCTGGGCCGCCATCACCACGATCGAGGCCTCGCTCCAGTGCGCGGAGGTAGTGACCTACCGCGTGGGCACCGACACCCGCACGGTGCGCGAGGTGGTGTGGGAGCAAGCCCTGGCCAGCAGCGACCTGACCAATGGCCAAAAACAGGTCGAGGCGCAGTGGAGCATCCAGATCCCCCGCGACATGCAGCCCTCATTTGCCACTATGCGTAACAACATCGAGTGGAACGTCGTCGTGAAGCTCCACAGCCCGCGCTTCCCCGACGCCGAGTCGCAGTTCCTGCTGGTGGTGCTGCCCGAGGTGGTGGACTAGGGCGCGGTAGGCACACGCGCATCTGGCACGGCGATGAAACGTTGGGCAGCGTGCTACGTACAGCTCTATAGACCAAGCGCGATGGTACAGCAGGCCCACCCGGGAGCGCACAGCGCCGCCGCACCGCCACACCAGCGCAACGATAGGCAGCCGCCCAAGCGACAGGTGCCCTATGTTTATTGGAAAACGTCGCTACTTCACCACCAGCACCGCACCCCGCGTGCCCGCAACGCACACCGAGGAGGGCACGATCATCCGCCCCAGACGCTTGATAAATAGTCTCTTCATCATTACTTTTATCTTCTTTGCCCTATTTCTCCTCGTTCAGTTCAGCATTTTCGTCACGAAAAGCAGGCTGGATCAGCCAAACACCATCATCAGCGCGGTGGTCAGCGGCATCATCACCCTGAGCGTCGTGCTGGTGGTGGCAAACAGGCTGCGCTTCGGCCCGGCCCGCATCGCCGCGCAAAGCTGGCCCCTATCGCTCGACCTGCCAACACGGCTGCGCTTCCACCGCCGCGCCTTCTTCGGCAGCGTTGGGCCGGTGCGCGCCACGCTGTACTGCGCCGAAAAGACCATCAGCCACAACGCCGACAAAGGGAAGATACACCAAAAAACCATCTGGAAAGCACCGTTCCCGATCATCGAGATGCCCGAGGATGCCAGCAGCGCCAGCGCCGAGTGGCAGATCTGCATCCCGCGCGACCTCCCACCATCATTTGAGACCAAAGCAAACGCTATCGAGTGGTTTTTTCAGGTCGAGGTCGGCGACGGGCCATTCGGCGGGGCGCAGTCGACTTTTCTGCTGCACGTTCAGCCGGTGTGCGCCGCCAGCTAGGCGGCTACACCGTATCGCACGCCCAGGCCCGCACCGCCCGCAAGCACAGGGGAAATAGCGCCGCCAGCACGCAACCAGGCATAGCACGCTTTCGCCGCCAGCACCATACTAGCGATAAAGACCACGCCCGCATTTCTAGCCGCTATTCAGCCGGAGGTACAGCGCTCCATGTTCTTCATCCAGATCAACGATCCATACGTCCAGGTCGGCAACACGGTGCAGGGCACCGTCGAGTGGCGCAGCAGCGGCACGGTGCCGCGCGCCATCATCATCGCGGCGGCGTGGCGCACCGAGGGGCGCGGCGATGTGAGCTTGGGCAAGGCGGGCGAGCTGCGCGTGCCCTACGACCCCAGCAGGCCGCTGAGCGGCGTGCCCATCCCCTTCGCCTTCGACATCCCCGCCGAGGGGCCGGTCTCCTACGACGGCAAGATGCTGCGCATCATCTGGGAGATTGTGGCCCAGGCCGATCTGCCGATGATGGCCGACGAGAAGAGCGCGCTGGCATTCCGCGTCGCGGTGCGCATGCCGTGATCGACCCCTACGCCGCGCTGGGGCTGCGCCGCAACCCCTTCACCGCCGAGCCGCAGGCGGGGGTGGCCGCCGCGCTGTGGCTGGATCGGGGCGCGCCGCCCGCGCCGCAGCCGTGGCGGCGCAGCTTCACCCAGGTGCTGGGCGAGAAGGGCGCTGGCAAGACCTCGCTGCTGCTGCGCTGGCGCGAGCAGGCAGGCGGCCCCTACCACTACGTGCCCGCCACGCCCGCGCGCTGGCGGCCCCCGCCGATAGCCGGGCTCGCCTACTGGGATGAGGTAGACCGCATGCCCTGGCCAGTGCGGGCCACGGCGCTGGCGCTGGCCGCGCGGCGGGGCGCGAGCCTGGCCGTGGGCACCCACCGCGACCTCGCGGCGCTGGCGCGGCGCTGCGGCTTCGCGGTGGCCACCGTGCAGTTCGCCCCGCTCGACGCGGCGGCGGTGGCCGCGTGGGCCGCACTGCGCATCCAGGCCGCGCGGCTGCCCGGCGAGCCGTGCGCCCTAGCCCTGCCCGCGCGCGAGGCCGCCGCCGTGGCCGCATGCGCCGGGCACTCGTGGCGCGTCGCCGCCGACCGCCTGCACATGTGGGCTGCCGAGCAGGCCCGGCAGGCCGCAGGCCAGCGCGGCGCATAAAAAAGCGACCACCGGGCAACGCCCCATGGCCGCACACGCGCCCCCGAGCTGCCCGCAGGCTCACTCGGTCAGACGGAACAGCTCGTTCTCCTGGTAGAGGTAGGTGGTGGTGGGGTAGAGGCGCATTACCTCGCGCATGCACGCCTCGTAGTGCAGCAGCGAGAGTGTGCGCTGGTGGGCCACCAGCACCGCCAGCAGCGGCGCGAGATCGGCGGTGCCCACCACGAAGTTCAGGCGGTCGTAGGCCCCCGCCACGATGATGTCGGCCCAGCGGGCCTGGGCCGAGTAGAGGAAGACCAGCTCGGCCTGGGGGTTGGCGTAGTCATACACGGCCTCGTCGGGCATCCAGTAGCCGCGCTCGAACAGCTCGTTGGTCTCGCGGCCCACCCAGCCCGCCGCGCCCAGCACCTCGCCCGCCAGCGCCACCTGGCGCAGCTGCTCGGCGGTCATCTCATCCTTGCGCATCGGCCCCTCGCATCTTTCCTCTCGCCCCGCCCATCTGCAGCGCCCCGCTCACCGCTGCGGGGCCAGCACCCCGCGCGCCGCCAGCCCCAGCTCTTCCAGCATGTCGGGCAGCGCATCGTCGGGCAGGCCCGCGACCCGGCTCAGGTCGTGGGGCGAGTAGTGCCAGACCAGCGCCTTCATGGTGTACGCGTAGGTGTCGAACACCATCCGCTGCACCGCCGCATCGGGCGGGGCGGCGCGCGCCGCCTGGGCCAGCGCCTGCAGACAGGCTAGGTACTGCGCATATAGCGCGGCGTCGAAGCGCTCCTGCTCGTGCAGGGCGTAGATAAAGCTGCCCGGCTCGCCCATGGCGTTGCGGCGCAGCGTGGCGATAAACTCGGCGTCGTGCATAGTCCCTCGGTCGCCCCCAGAGCGCGGCACACCAGCGCCGCAGTGGTGCGGGGGCAGGGTACTATGGTATCATCCCTGCGCAAGCGGGGATGCGCAGCACCATCTGCAGCCTTTGCCAATGTATGGGTTCAAAACTCGCAGGCTCAAGCCCCTCACCTCAGCAGTTAAGCTTCTCCCCTTGATGTCTTTGTGGTAAACGGTTCTCTCTTCCTCTTCGCGCCTTCGCGTCTTCGTAAATCGGGTTCCCCTCCCTTCAGCATCCACCGCCCCCGCTGTGGCCGTAGCTGTCGCACCAACACGATACAATACTGACGCAACGCCATGTGAGTAAGGATTGGCAGCTATGGACATCACCCTGGCCAGCAGGCACACGGCCAGCGCCACGCTGGAGCGCAAGCACCCCGGCGCGCAGATCATCGACGTCACCTCGCGCGGGCCGCAGCCGTGGGTGCGGTTCAGCCCGTTCTTCCCACACGGCGGCATCCCCGTGCCGCTCTCGCCCCAGGTGGCGGCGGCCTCGGTCGAGGGCATCTGGCAGGGCCTCAAGGTGTTCGCGCAGGCCGACGTGGACATGGCCACCATGGCCAACACCAGCATGCGCGGCATCAAGCGCACGGCGCGGCGCTACGGCGCAGTGCTGGGCCACCGCGCGGGGGTAGGCGGGCAGCGCCTGCTGGCCTACGCCGAGGCCCGCAGGCAGATCTACCTGCCCGCCTACCGCTGGGTGCTCGACTGCCGCCTGCAGCCCGAGGTCGCCCACCTGCGCACCCTGGCCGCACAGGGCCCGGTGGTGCTGCTCGACTACGAGACCAACGCCGACATCGACAACCTCGCGCGCCCGCTCTCGCACGCGGCGCTGGTGATCGCCTACCTGCGCGGCGCGTGGCCAGCGTGAGCAGCAGCGAGGATGTGCAGCTGGCACCATCGGCCCAAGCACCCTGAGACAAAAGAGGAGAAGCAGCGATGGAACGATCGAGCTTTCAGCACGATGGCCTGACCCTCTCGTACCTTGACAGCGGCGGCGACGGCCCCGCGCTGGTGGCGCTGCACGCCCACTGGATGGACGCCACCACCTTCAGCGGCCTAGCCGAGGCGCTCGCGCCCGCGTGGCGCGTGATCGCGCTCGACCAGCGCGGCCATGGCTACTCCGACCACACCGCCAGCTACGCCCGCGAGGCCTACGTGGGCGATCTGCGCGCGCTGTTCGCGCACCTAGGGCTGGCCGAGGCGGCGCTGCTGGGCAACTCGCTGGGCGGTGTGAACGCCTACCAGTTTGCCGCACGCTTCCCCGCCCTGGCGCGCGGCCTGATCATCGAGGACATCGGCACCGAGATCGATGTCGACGTCTCGTTTGTGCTGGAGTGGGAGGGCACGTTCGCCACCAGCGAGGAGCTGGCCGAGCGCATCGGGCCGAGGCTGCTGCCCTACCTGCGCGGCTCGTTCCGCAGCACCCCGCAGGGCTGGCGGCTGGCTTTCGACCCGCGCGACATGGTGCGCTCGCAGCAGCCGCTGAACGGCGACCACTGGGGCGACTGGCTGGCCAGCAGCTGCCCGGCCCTAGTCATCCACGGCAGCGAGAGCAGGCTGACCAGCGCGGAGCATATGGAGGAGATGGCCAGGCGGCGGCCCAACACGCGCTACTGCCAGCTGCCGGGCGGGCACGTGCTGCATATCGACACGCCCGACCTGTTCGCCCGCACCGTGCGCGATTTCCTGCAGACGCTTTAGCGCCACCGACATGCGCAGGGCGCGCTCTTCGCTGCGCCCTGCGACCTCAAGCTAACTGGTTGCTCATAGGACTATTGCCTCGTGGCTGTCCGCTGCCATAGTGGCGCTGGCTGCGGCGAGGCTGCGGGCGCGTAGCTGAGGAAAATAGGCATCCTAACACATAGGTTACAAGTACAGATTCTCCATTTTTTTATTTGTTCCAACCTGAACGATATATTCACTTTATTTAAATCATATTACCCAAATATATTTTTACTGTGAATATTTAATTAATCCATTCCCAAAAGATCATATTTATTTTATATATGAAATATATTGACATCCCAACAATCCATGATATAATCAAGCTGTCCTAACGAACATCCCACTATAAGGAGCACTATGAGACGGCTAACTACGATGGCCGCAGCCACGCTCTGCGCTGCGTTTCTGCTTGGCAGCTCTGTCGGCCCTGCCACAACCACCGAGGCCGCAACCAGCGTCGCCTGCACACGCCTTGGGTATTTCCAGGACGATAGCCCGTCGATCGTCAACCCGGATGTGAATTTCACTTATACCACTGATACACCTGCTACGGGCAACAGCTGGGTGCATGCAACCATTCCTGGTACCATCTATAACACCATCAGCTATAGCAACAGCCCATACGCTCCGATTGGCGTAGGTGATGTCGTCAAGTTTACCCTTAACTGCGTCAGTGGCTTCGAGTATTACTATTCCAAGGCATATAATCACGGATATGCATATGTATATGCTAATGGAGTCCAGGTTGCGGTTATCGACCAGTATAGCGCAACCATCCAGTACCAGCAGCACCAGTATATTCCGCTTCCGCCAGGCATCGTAGAGGTGACCATTGAGGGGGGAAACAAAAATCCCGCCGCCACCGACTTCTACTTCGACATCGACGGCATCATCCCCAAGTAATAACGCATCCTAGCCGATAAATATGCCACTGGCGTTATACGGATTGCTCCATCATATACGTCAGTGGCATATTCACACCCTCACATATACTCGCTTCCTCAAATACAACAGCCACACGCTACCTCATCCAGCACAGCGCAAAAACACCGAAGGGGGACGGCGGCGCTGCCACCATCCCCCTAAAAACACGCCAGAGGCCCAAGCCGCTAGGCGACCGGGGCCGCATCCTCCACCGGCTGCCCGCTGCGGGCGGCCAAGAAGCGCTGGTACCACAGCGCGCTGTCCTTCTTGAAGCGCCGCTGGGTCGGGTAGTCCACGTACACCAGGCCGAAGCGCTGGCTGTAGCCCTGGCCCCACTCGAAGTTGTCCAGCAGCGACCACACGAAGTAGCCCTTCAGCGGCACGCCGCTCTGCACCGCCTGCGCGGCGGCGGCGAAGTGGCCCTGGAGGTAGGCTAGGCGGCGCGCGTCGTGGACCGCGCCGTCCTCCTCCAGCCTGTCGACAAACGACGCGCCGTTCTCGGTCACGTAGTAGGCCGGGAAGGTGTAGTCGCGGTGCAGGCGCTCCAGCATCTGGCGCAGGCCCTCGGGGTAGACCTCCCAGTGGAAGTTGGTGTACTCGCCCTCGGGCAGGATACGCTCGGACTTGGTGAGCGGGTTACTCTCGGAGTAGCTCACCAGGGTGCGCTGGTAGTAGTTGATGCCCAGGAAGTCGATCGGCGCGGAGATCAGCTCCATGTCGCCATCCTGCACCGGCAGCTCCACGCCCTCGGGGAAGTTGGCCACCAGCTCGGCGGGGTAGGTGCCGTGCTGCAGCGGGTCGAGGAACAGGCGGTTGCCGAACGCGTCGTTCAGCATGGCCGCCATCACATCCTCGGGCTTGTCGGTCAGCGGCTGGGCGGGCGAGACGCTGAGGGCGATGCCGATCTGGGCGTTGGGGCAGTGCTTGCGCATGCGGGGCAGGGCCAGGCCGTGGCCCAGCATCAGGTTGTGCGCCACCTTCATGGTGATGCCCAGATCGCGGTAGCCAGGGGCGTGCTCGCCAAACAGGTTGCCGCAGGCGGCCACCACCCACGGCTCGTTAAGCGTCATCCAGGCCGACACGCGGTCGCCCAGCGCCTTGGCCACCACCTCGGCAAACTCGGCGAAGGCGTAGGCCGTGTTGCGGTTGGCCCAGCCGCCCTCATCCTGCAGCGCCTGGGGCAGATCCCAGTGGTAGAGCGTCACAAACGGCTTGATGCCCGCCTCAAGCAGGCCGTCGATCAGCTTCTCGTAAAAATCCAGGCCCGCCTCGTTGATCTGGCCGCGCCCCTGGGGGATGATCCGGGGCCACGCGATCGAGAGGCGGTAGGCATCCAGCCCCAGCTCGCGCATGAGGGCGATGTCCTCGCGCCAGCGGTGGTAGTGATCGCAGGCCACATCGCCGGTGTCGCCGTTTTTTACCTTGCCGGGGGTGTGGCTGAACGTGTCCCAGATGCTCACACCGCGCCCGTCCTCGGTCGCGCCGCCCTCGATCTGGTAGGATGCGGTGGCCGCGCCCCAGAGAAAGTCGGATGGAAAGCCCAGGTCTTTGGGCGAATGAATACGGTCTGCCATAGCTCGCTCCTCGCTGAGAGAATAGGATGTTATTTTTCGACGCCGCTGGACACCACGCCCTGCATAAACTGCCGCTGGGCGAGGAAGAACAGCACCGCAGGCAGCAGCACCGTCATCACCGCCGTGGCCATGGCCAGCGAGGGGTAGCGGCTGAAGCCGCCCACGAACTTGGCGATGCCCACCGAGATCGGGTAGCGGTCCTCCTTGCCCACCAGGTAGACCAGGGGTAGGAAGTAGTCGTTCCACGTGTAGAAGAAGTGGAACAGCGTGACCGCCGTGATCGCGGGCCATGCCTGCGGGATGATCACCGACACCAGCGTGCGTAGCGGGTTCGCGCCGTCGATCGCGGCGGCCTCGTCCATCTCGCGCGGGATGCCCATGAAGTACTGCCGCAGCAGGAACACGTCGTAGGCATTCGCGAAGAACGCGGGCACCAGCAGCGGCAGCCATGTGCCGGTCCAGCCCAGCTTCGAGAACAGGATGAACAGCGGGATCACCGTCGCCTGCGGCGGCAGCACGATCGTGGAGACCAAGATCAGGAACAGGATGTTCTTGCCTGGGATCTTAAACCGCGCGAAGCCGTAGGCCACCATGATACACGAGATCAGCGTGCCGATGGTGCTGATGATCGCCAGCGCCAGCGTGTTGCGAAACAGCATGGGGAAGTCGACCTGATCCCAGGCCTTGCTGAAGCCATCGAGGGCCAGCGTGGGCTGGTAGACCGGCGTGAGCGTGCGGTAGCGGCCCTTCCAGTTGAACACGCCCTTCTCGGGGCTAGCCGGGTCAACAAAGTCGGCATCCTCGCGGAAGCCCTTCACCAAGGCCCACTGCTTGGTGCCCTGATCGGTGGGCACGTTGTAGAGCGGCAGCTCCTTGCCATCGTACACGAACGTCTGGGGCTTGCCAGGCCAGATCGGCGCGCCGATGGCCGAAAACTGGTCCTCGGGCTTGAAAGCGGTGGCGAACATGTAGCCCAGCGGCATCAGAAACAGCGCCATCACCGCGAGGCCCAGCAGGGTGATCAGGGCGCTCTGGGTCGCACCGTGCTGCAGCAGGCGCTTGAGCGTCAGCGGGGCGCGAGCGGGGCGGGGCACGCCCGCGTGGTCGGCAATCGACATCGATATCTTCCTTTCGCGCCGCCGCTAGCTCTCGCCGCCGGCATAGTACACGCCGCGCTGGCCGAAGCCGAACAGCAGCGCGGTGCAGATCATCACCACCACAAACAGCACCAGCGCCAGCACCGAAGCGTAGCCCATATCGTTGAACACAAATGCCTGGCGGTAGAAGTGCAGGTTGTAGAACAGCGTCGAACCCTGCGGGTCGCCGTTGCGCCCGCCGATCAGCATGGCCGGGACAAAGTACTGGAAGGCGCTGATCACACCCAGCGTCAGGTTGTAGAAGATGATCGGCGAGATCATGGGCAGCGTCATCTGGAAGAAGCGCTGGGCGCTGTTCGCGCCGTCGATGGTGGCGGCCTCGTAGATCTCGGTGGGCACGCCCTGCAGCGCCCCAAGGTAGATCAGCATAGCGTTGCCCACGCCCCACAGGCTCAGCAGGCTGAGCGCGGGCACGGCCCAGGTGGGGTCGCTCAGCCAGCGCGGGCCGGAGATGCCCACCAGGCCCAGCAGCTGGTTGAGCCAGCCCGACTCGGCGTTCAGCACGCCCTGGAACACCATCGCGCCCGCCACCACCGGGATGATCGTGGGCAGGAACAGCAGCGTGCGGAAGATGTTGGGGGCAATCAGGTGCTTCGAGTTCACGAGCACGGCGAACAGCAGGGGGACGATCAATGTCAGCGGCACCGAGATCAGGGCAAACCGGAGCGTCACGCCCATGGCCCGCGCCAGATCGGGGTCGCGAAAAAGGTGCGCGTAATTTGCAAAGCCCACAAAGTGAAAGTTGCCGGGGGCAAACTCTTTTGTCGCGTTGTAGTCGGTAAACGAGAGGAAGATCGTCGATGCGATCGGCAGCAGCTGGAAGGCCAGAAAGCCGATAATCCAGGGCATAAGGAAAAAATAGCCCCAGCGAACCCGCTTCCGCGCCAGCGGGCCGATCTCATCGGCGGGGCGGGCGCGCACGGCGCGCGCTGCGGTGCGATCTGTGGCCGTCATGGCAGCATTCTCCTGGTCTGTAGACCGCGCGCGCCAGAGGTGGGGCATTCCAGCGCGCGCGGGGAACCGTTGGGCAGCGCGAACAGAGCCTACTTGGTAGCTGGGATAGCGCCCGGCTCCTTGAACAGGGTGTCAAGCTCGGCCTGCAGCTTGTCGATCTCGGCGTTGATGTCGAGGTCGGGGGTCTGGTCCATCAGGGCGCGGAAGCGGCTGAACGCATCGTTGGCCTTCAGCACGTTGGGCATCCAGGCCTCGTGGTTCGGCACATCGGCGTACTTGGCCATCTCCTCGGCCACGCTCCAGTCCACCTTGTTGGGGGCCACGCGCTTGTCCATATCCGCGAAGAAGCTGGCGCGGTCCTCGACCTTGGCAGGCAGCACGTTGTAGATCTTGTAGACCTCGGGGTCGACCACCATCTTGGAGATGACCTTGAACGCGGCGTCCTTGTTCTTGCTCTGCTCCATGATCGCGAAGGTGTCGCCGTGCATGTTCGAGGTGATCTTGCCATCGACCGAGGGCAGCACCGCGATGTCCCAGTTCAGCTTCGAGACCTCGAAGCAGCAGGTGTACCACAGGTGGGTCTGTGCCATGGCGATGTGATCGGATGCGAAGCCGTTGCCGCTGCCCAGCACCTCGCTGTTCTGAGCGTCGGTGGTGGGCATGAAGTGGTCCTTCCAAATGCCGTTGTAGTACCATGTCCATGCTTTGCGCCACGAGTCGGGGATCTTGGCCGTGGTCGGGCTGGCCGGGTCGTAGGCCAGGCCCGCACCAAAGCGGTTGCCGATGCCCTGCGCGCTGGTGAACTGCTGGAAGAATCCGTACTGGGTGATGTTCTGCGCGTCGAAATCGGCGCTGGTCGCGTCGTTGCCGTTCTTATCGACCGTCAGCTTCTTGGCCAGCTCGGTGAAGGTGTCGTTGTTCCACTCTTTGCCGTCGTACTGCTCGCCGACCTTGTGCGGCGGGTAGGGCAGGCGGGCCTCGTCGAACAGATCCTTGTTGTAGTAGAGGAACGAGGGGTACACGCCGAAGGGGATGCCGACCAGCATGTTGTCATCTTTGAGGAAGTCGACCAGCGCCTTGTCGTAGGTGCTCAGATCGAACCCGGCCTTCTCGGCCAGCGGCGTGAGGTCGGCCCACGCGCCCTTGAACTGGGCGCGGCCCACTGTGCCCACCGGCCCCACGATGTCAGGCACGGTGCCTGCGGCGATCTGGGCGCGCAGCACGTCGGCAGCGCCGGTGGTCTGGACAATCTGGATGGTCAGGCAGACATCGGTCTGCGTCTTGTTGAACTTCTCGACCCAGGCCTCCTCCAGGGGGATGACCGGGGCATCCGCGCCGCTGCCCAGGCCGATGAACCAGTTGACCGGCGTGGCGCTGGGGGCGCAGCCCTCGCCGCCGGAGACGACCGGCGCGGGGGTGGGGGTGGGGGCCGATGCGTCGGCGGTGGCGGCGGCCTCGCCAGCCGGGGCCTCGGCGGCGGTGGCGGCGGTAGGCTCGGCGGCGGCGGGGGTCTCGGCGGCGGGAGCCGTGGGCGCGGCGGCGGGAGTAGTGCCGCATGCGCTGATGGCGGCCACGCTCAGCGAGAGGAACAGAGTGGGGAACAACGAGCGACGGCGCTTGAGCGCTAACGGGCGCGTTAGCATAGGAAACTCCTTTGTTCGCTATCAGGTCTACAGCTCAGGCTCGGGCAACCGACGGGCACGGCCATGCCGGATGGACGGCGGCGCGGGGAGCGCTCCCACACGCGGAGTGAGGCTATCACCTCATCTCGGTATCATTACCGGAACCGATACCGAAACACGCTAAAAAAAAGCAGCCTAGACTATCTTTATTCTCGGAACCGATACCGGCAACGGTTCCATTCTAGCACGCACCCCCCATTTGTCAAGCGGGCAAACCGCGCATTCTTCGCGTCGCTTAGGAATCGCGCGGCGGCTGGCACGAGTCGCGCCGGATCAGCTGCGTCGGCACCAGCACGCGGCTCTCGGCCAGATCCTCGCCCTTCAGCAGGCTGAACAGCAGCTGGATGGCCAGCGTGCCCATCTCCTGAATCGCCTGATCGACCGTGGTGAGCTTGGGGGCAACCTGCGCGGCCTCGGGGATGTTGTCGAAACCCAGGATGGAAAGGTCGCGCGGCACCACCAGCCCCAGGTCGCGGGCCGCATCCAGCGCGCCAATGGCCGACTTGTCGTTGGCCGCGAAGATCGCGGTGGGCGGCTCGGGCAGGCGCAGCAGCTCCAGCGCCGCCGCGTAGCCGCGCTCGCGCGTGAAGTCGCCGCTGCGCACTAGGTCGGGCAGGTAGGGCAGGCCCGCCTCGGCCAGGGCATCGCGGTAGGCCTCGGAGCGGCGCACCGAGCTGAGCGCGGCGTAGTGCCCCGAGATAAAGCCCACCCGGCGGTGGCCCAGGGCGATCAGGTAGCGCATGCCCTCCAGCGCGCCCTCGCGATTGGGCGTGACGATCGAGGGCACGTTCGCCCCATCGCCCTGCGGGTCTACCACCACCACCCGCGAGCCGTCGGGGAAGGTCGGGGCCATGGGCGTGACCACAATGCAGCCGTCGGTCAGCCCATTGCTCAGCAGCGCCACGTGCTCCTGCTCCCACGACTCGCTCTTGCTCAGGCCAGGGCGCTCGGCGGTGTAGATCATCAGATCGTAGCCCGAGTCGCGGATGCCCAGCCCCACGCCGTGGATGATCTGCTGGTAGAAGATATCGGTCACCTGCGGCACCAGCAGGCCGATCACATTGGTGGCGCGGCTGCGCATGCTCTTGGCCGCGAGGCTGGCCACATAGTTCATCTCCTGCATCACCCGCCGCACCTTCTCGAAGGTCTCGGGAGAGACGTCGTCTTTGTTATTCAGCACCCGCGAGGCGGTCGAGACCGAGACGCCCGCCGCGCGCGCAACGTCTTGGATAGTCACCGCCGATTGCTTTAAGCCCATAGCATTCCTCACAGCTGGTGTCAGCATGGAAACAGTACCGGAAACGATACCAAAGCCAATATACCACAGACCACTATGTGGCGCTAGAAAGAAACGCAAAGAAGGAGTTTATGTCATGCAACAAAAGCGCCACATGCAAACAAAAAAGACGAGGCTTAGCCTCGTCCAGCGTCAGAGCGCAGCGACCGCGCTCTGCTCACACGCCTGCGGCAGCTCGGTGCGCCTCCAGCTTCGCCACGCGGTCTATGCGCCCGCGCCTGCGGTTGACGCCGATCTGCAGTTCGAGCGGCGGCACGCGGATGGCGTAGCCCCGCCATGCGACCGTCTCAAGATGGGCTTTGGCATACGGCCCGCAGTCGGCAGGCTCGGGCATGTCCAGCAGCGCGCTGGGGTCCGACGCAATGTCGATCCGGCAGTGGTTGAAGATCACACCAAAATCCTTCGTCACCCAGCCCTGGGTGTCAAGAATCGGCTCGATCAGCCAGTCCTGGAACAGCTCGGTGAGCCGTGGCACATCCGCCGAGTCGACCATGATGTCGATATCGTGCGGGTCGAGCGCAACCCCTCGGATGCAGGCCGCGCAGCTGCCAGTCAGCCACCATTGCATATCGGTCGGCCCGATCTTGGCGCAGAAGGCCGCAAGGCCATCCTGCCATGGAATCTCGGCAAAGTAGCCCAGCTGGTCAAACATCGCCTTCGCGTATGTCTGATAGCGGATCATCATCTTATCGAGATATTTGGCCGATCGTGGGTAGATCTTTGCATATCCATCATCAATGGGCTGATAGAAGCACATTTTTAAGACATCTTCATACTTTGGATCGAAGCTATGTACTCGATAGCGAATATCTTCGCCGATCTGATCACATGCAATCTGCATAGCGCAAGCCTCCTTTCAGCAAAAAGCCAGAAGGTACCGACAGCTAGCGTGCCCATCTTCCACCCATGCCGCGCAGAAAACAAGCACGCTAGCTAGCGAGCTAGCGCGGCAGCGCCTTCTGCCACACCGACCAGCGGTTCTGCACTGCAAAGCCCACCGCCAGGTAGAAGGGCTGATCGCTGCCCACCCACATGCCATCTAGGCGCTCGCCGCGCGCCCCGGCCAGCTGCACCATGCGGCGCATGCCCTCGCCGATCAGCGAGCGGGCCAAGCCCAGGCGGCGGTGCTGCGGGTCGGTGCCTAGCGGCTCCAGCGCGCCCCAGCGGTTCGCCGCGTCGTACCAGAACCCGGCCATGGCCACTGGAGTGCCTGCGGCATCCAGCACCAGCAGATCCAGATCCCCGCGGTAGTCCGGCGTGAGCGGCAGGCGCGCGAAGGCCAGAGCAGCGCTCTGCACAAACTCGGGCTGGTCGGTGTAGCCAAACGCCCGCGCGTGCAGGGCGGCCTTCTCGCGCACATCCACCATATGCGCCTCCACCAGGCGGTAGCCGGGCGGCAGCGCCAGCGCGGGCGCGGCATCCACGCCCAGCCACGACAGCGGCTCCTGCCAGTCGGTGCGGGCAAAGCCGCGCCGCTCGGCGATGGCCATGCGCTGCGGGAAGCGCGGGTCGAGCCGCAGCGTGACCCCGCCGCTTGTGTCGGTGTGGGCCTCGATGAAGTCGAACATCTCCTCCAGCACGGGCGCGGGCAGCTCGGCGCAGCCGCTCTGGATGAAGGCCTCGCCACGGCGCTCGCCCTCGTTCAGCACCAGACCCAGAAGCTGCCATGTGCGCGTGGGCGCATCCCACTGCTCCCACAAGCCCAGGCGCTCGGCCCACTCCTCGTGGGTGGTGCGATGCATGGCGCAGCTCACCGTGGCGGTAAAGCTCCAGCGGTCGATCCACCAGTTCCACGGCTGGCGGGTCGGGCTGCCATCGGCCTCGCGCGCGCTCTGCGAGAGGAAGTCGCGGATGCGGAGGAAATCGCTGTCGAAGTAGGGCCGGAAACGGATCGTCATAGGAGCGCCTCCCATAGGGCAATTCGATAGCGCGGACGCATACCACGGCCAAGACAGCTCTTCTCCCAGCGATCTCCACCCGCCCGGGCGACGATGGCGCAGATACTATCGATGCCGCTATCATGGCACAGCGAGCGCCATTCTCCAACGGCCCAACGCCGCATCGCATATGCTGCCTTGGGTGGATGCGGCACACAAAGGCGGGCGGGCGCTGTGCGCCCGCCCGCCCTCGGCACCCCTTGCGCAAGCGCTACTTGCCAGGGAACGAGTTGAGGTACCAGACCCCGTCGATCTTCTGCAGGCTGACGATATTCTTCTCGGTGTCGGAGCTGAGGATCGACTGCTCCTGCGAGAGCGCCTTGGCCGTCTCGCCCAGCTTGTCGACATCCTTGCCGGTCAGCTCCATCTTCATGTTGGCCTCAAGCATCTCGACCTTGGCGGTGTCGGCGGTCTCCTCCACCAGCTTGGTCTTGGTGACGCCAAAGACAAAGTGCAGCTTCACATCCAGGTTCTGGCCGCCCAGCAGCTCGCTGATATCGCGCGAGCCGATCTGCTCAAGCATATCGGTGATGGTGGACTCATTGGCGGCGCGCTCGTCGGGGGCCATGTACGAGAGAATGTTCTCGGCCATCTCCTTGCGTTTGGCCTCATCCTTGATGTCGGGGCTGTTGACGGCGTCGGTGATGGCGGCGAAGAAGCCCTTCACCCGCGACTCGGGGTCATCGCCCAGGGCGGCGGTATCCGCCTCGGCGGCCTCGGTAGGTGCGGTCTCGGCGGCCTCGGTGGGCGCGGCGGCCACAGCGGTGGATTCGGCCTGCTCCGCAGCGGCGGTGGCGGCGACAGTGGCGGCGGCAGCCGTGGTGGCGGCGGGGGTCGCCGGGGCGGCGCTCTGCCCGCCGCACGCGGTCATGGCCAGCGCGGCCAGCGCGGCAACGGACAGCGAGCGGAGCCAGGTGGAATCTTTCGCCATAGTGTGCTCTCCTTGTGTAGGGTAGTACGGTTTCTGCCACAGGCACAGCGCCTGTGCCCATACCTTAGTCATTTGCGATCACTTGCTGATTGTAGCAGCAGGTTGTGTCAACAAATGTCACAAAAGATATAGTAGTGTTGGATTTGTCGGCCTTATCACGTTAGGTCAAAAATGCCGTAGGATTTTCAACCTTTTGTTCTATCTCTTAAGAAAACAGAGATGGCCTGTAGATACAAGAACATATTTTCTATACCGCAAGAACACTCTTCCTACTCATAATAAACCCATGTATGAGCAATATCAACACTTTATGAATAGTATATTTCTCAACACAAACAATATATGAATCTCAATAATGTCATCAGCTTTTATGGAGATACACTACAGACCCAACAAGGAGGTCTATTAACACAACAGAACAGAATCGGCGCAGCGACGGATGTGATCTGCGCGGGCAGCTATGGTATGATTCAAAACGACCTTGAGCTTGCGTATTTGGGGATACCACAGACGACGGCGAGCCAGATCATGTGGCTGCCGTCTTTTTTATGGAAAGCTATTAGGACAACCATGAAGAAACTCTCGCCACGCAGCGTACTTATTATCTCGGGGCTGAGCCTCGTCATCCTCGGCATCATCACGGCCGGGATCGGCCCGACGCTGCCAAACTTCGCCACCAACAACGACAGCAACCTCGCAGCGGTGGGCGGCATCCTCTCGGTCATGTTCTTCGGCGGGCTGCTGACCCAGCTGGTGGGCGGGCCGATCACCGACCGCTTCGGCGACCGCCCGGTGATGATCATCGGGCTGGTGGTGATGGCGCTGGGCATCGCGGGCGTGGCGGCTAGCCCGGTGCTGGCGCTCACGCTGGCCTGCGCGGGACTCGCAGGCATGGGGCGCGGCTTTATCGCGCTCAGCTCGCACCTAGTGGTGGCCAGGGTGTACGAAGATAGCACCTCGGCCTTCAACGCGCTGAACGTGTTCTACGGCGTGGGCGCGATCGCCGGGCCTGCGCTGGCGGGCGGCGCGATCGCGCTGTGGGGCACGGCCATCCCGGTGATCTGGCTGGGCGCGCTGCTGCTGCTGGCCCTGCTGCCGCTGGCGCTGATGCTGGATGGCGGCGCAGCTGCCCATGGTCAGGATGGCAGCGCGGCGGTGATGGACTGGGGCGCGCTGCGCCAGCCGGTGCTGTGGATCTTCAGCGTGATCCTGCTGCTCTACGTGGGCAGCGAGACCGGCTTCGGCGGCTGGGTCTCGACCTACCTCGAGCGTACGCTGGGCACCGATGGCGCGACCGCCTCGCTGATGACCGGCGGCTTCTGGGTGGCGATCACGGTGGGCCGCGTGATCGCGTCGGCGATCGGCGGCAGGGTCAGCGCGCCCACGCTGATGCTGGGCAGCCTGATCGGCTCGGTGGTGGGCGCGCTGCTGGTGCTGCTGAGCATGGGCAACACCGCGATGAGCATCATCGCGATCATCGTGCTGGGCATCAGCTTCGGGCCGCTCTACCCCACCACCCTGGCGGTCGTCACCAACGCCTTCCGGCGCGCGCCGGGCGTGGCCACCAGCGCGGCCTCGGCCATGGGTGCGCTGGGCGGCACGCTGCTGCCGTGGGTGCACGGCAACCTGATCGAATATAGCGGCCCCACCGCCAGCGTGGCGCTGACCATTGGCACCACCACCACCATGCTGGTGCTGCTGGTGGCCTATCGCACGCTGGGCCGCCCAGCCCGCGCCGAGGCCGCCCAGCCCGCCCCGCTTGGTTAGGTAAACTGGCACTCATGGGGCGGCGTAGACCTCAAGCAGCCGCCCCGCGACCCGCCGCACCTCGGCATCCGCATCCCGCGCCGCCGCCTCCACCAGGGGGCGCAGCTCGGGCCAGTGCGGGTAAGCGATGCCCCAGAGCGCCGCGATGCGCAGATTCGGCTCGGGGTCGGCCATCGCGCGCTCGAACGCCGGAAGAAACGCCGCATCGAACGGGCGCGCGGTCAGGGCGATGCCCAGCTGGTAGATAGCGCTGCCGCGTGCGCGGGCGTCTCCCTCCTGCGCGCACCGCTCAAGCAGCTCGGCATCGCTATACAGCGCAACGGTCGCGCGGATCTGCGCAAGCGGGCGATCGACATCATCGCCATGAACGATGAAATAGCGCGCCTCGAAGATATCTTTATGCTCTTCAAGGTAGAAGATCTTCGTCTGCGAGCTGTTGCCCTTGAACGAAAGCGTGTAGGGCGATTTGTCGCTCTCCTCTACCTCATCGAGCCACAGCCAGTAGTGGGCATCTGCCACATCAAACACCACATCTGGGGTAACTGATGGCTTCGCAATCCGATAGACCGCGCGCATGCCGATCATCCCTGTAACCCCGTGCTGCGCACCACGATCTCGCCGCTCATACCGCCGTAGATCAGCAGGCGTCTGTCCTGCGAAAACATGATCGCTCCAAGGTGCGCGCCATAGTGCGACTGGTAGATCACATCCCTGCCTGGGTAGGCGTAGAGCGACACCTGACGGTAGCCCGCCACCGCCAGCCATGCCCCATCGGGCGAGAAGCCCAGGTCGGCACAGCGCGGCACCTGGCCGCCCGCGCTGAACGGAGCGCCCGGCTCCAGCTGACCGGTCGCGAGGCTGAGCACATAGGGGCCACGGTGTGGCTCGAACGATACCAGCAGCTGTCGCTGATCGGGGCTGAACCAGGCCTGCTCGATCGGCGTAGCCAGCGCGCTCACCAGCGAATCATCGGCGGGATCGAGCTGGTAGGTCCGGATCAGCTGGCCGGTCTCGCTTGCAGCCAGGCAGATCTGGGGAGGGCCGCTGGTGGGCCGCCGCCCGCGCATCACGAGGGCAAGCGTGGCGGCATCTGGCGAAAGGCAGGCGTGGCAGCACTCGTAGTGCTCATCGCCCGTTGGGATGGCGATCCGCCGTATGACCGTGCCGTCGGCAGCGCGGATGAAGACCAGATCGTCGCCAGAGACACACAGCAGATCGCCCGCAACGGTCCAGGCAAGCGTGCGCAGCAGCGGGACACGATTTGCCGCATTGGGGTAGGCGAGCACGGTGGTCGCGCCAGTAGCGAGATCATAGCAGCAAACCTGCCATGGATCGGCGTCGATGGTATAGGCCAGCCTGGTACCATCGGGCGAGAAGCGCATGCTGTAGATCAGCGGGCGGTCGAGCAGCGCGCGCGGCGGCACGGCGCAGAGCAGCCGCATGCGGCCTGAGGCCACGTCGATGGCATAGATCTGCGCCTCGCGGGTCTTCGCGTCCTGCACCGCCACGGCCAGCGCACCCAGGCGGTCGCTGTAGGCCAGCACATCGGATCGGAAGGCGTGGGGGGCGCAGCACACGAGGCGCACATCGCCAAGATGCTCGCCCGCCCCTAGCTCGACCAAGCCCGCGCGCATCTTCCGGTAGACCTCGGATTCAAAGGCGCGCGCCGCATCATCAGGGCTGGCGTACTCCTTCCGGCGCTCGCGCAGCCTATCTGGCGCGAGGCCAGCCCGAAAGATCAGCGCCGCGCCCTCGCGCCGCGCGTGCCAGTGCCGCTGGCCCGCCACGCCATGGCCGACCAACCATTTCCCCTCATCGCTTGCCGCAAGCAGATCCATCGGCAGCCCTATCTCGCTCGTATAAGCCACATTGATATGCTGCATATAGTAGCTGCTTCCAGCAGCGCATGTCAATTCAATGCAGCCAGCGAGTATGAGGAACATGCACGATACGCCCAACGGCGCTAGAATCCCAAGCTCTGTAAAAAATGCCAGCCCTGCGCGTATGCAGGACTGGCACCGCCCATAATCGATCTTAGCCGCCGCGCTAGGTCAGCGCGCCGCACATCATATTGATGTGGTGGCGCAGCAGTGGCTCGCGCACCGCGCTGGCATCAAGCTGGCCCGCGCCCAAGAAGCGCACAAAGCGAGCGAACCCGCGCGCCAAACCCGTCGCAAAAGCCTCATCGTCGCCCAGCATCTGATCTTCTAGCCAGAACCCTAGGATCACAAACGTATTGGTCGTGCGGTCAAGCCTGCTATCGAAACGCGCCACCAGCTGGTCGCCCCAGAGAACCGGCAGCGTGTAGTAGCCGAAGGTGCGCTGATGCTCGGGCTTGTAGACCTCCCACACGTAGTTGAAGCCGAATAGAACCTTGGCCCGACCGCGCGCGCTCACATGATCGAGCGGCGCGAGGAAAACCGCCTCCTCGGTCGTGGCGGTGTCGAGCGCTGCCCATTCCTGCGGCACGCGCCCCGCGCTCAGGCTCTGCAGCGCCTCGGCATCGCTGCCCAGCGCATAGTGTGTGGCCTTCCAGCCCTCCACCTGCACCGCGACGATCGTGCCATCCTCGATCATCGCCGCCCGCAGCTGCGCTAGCCTATCGAATGGAAAGCCGCGATGAAACGCATCCTGCACCCGCCGCAGCTGGCTCAGCCCCGAGAAGCTGATATCCTTGGCGACAAGGAAGCGGTCGGCGGCATCCTCATCGCTCTCGTAGATCAGCTCCGGGGGCGCGACCAGCTCAGTGAGCGCGTACACGCGCTCGAAGCGGTCGCGGTGGTGCGTCATCACCTCGCCGGTCAGCCACAGGTAGTAGAGCGCCAGCGCGCTGTCCTTGCGGCCACGGTAGCTCTCGGTGCGCGTGCGCGTGGCCATAGCAAAATCGCGGTTGCTCACGGTGCCGCGCTCGCGCAGGGTAGCGCGCATCTCGGCGATCGCGGCGGCATGATCGCTGGCGATAGCCTGCATGCGCTCGCTGCGCTCGCGCTCGCGGCGCATAGCCACCCGCCAGTGCGGCAGCTCGCTCATGGGCCGCACGGCCAGCCAGCCGCCCCAGTCGAAGAACTTGCGCTGCTGGTAGGCAAGCTCCTCCCACATGCCCGGCGTGTAGTCGAGCACACGGCTATGCAGCGCGATATCGTGGCTGCGCGCGATGATCTGCAGCGGGTCAAGCTGCAGGTACTCCATGGTGCACATCGCCTGCTCGGTGCCGAGGCTGCCACGCCAACGTCGGCCAGGCCACAGCCCCTGCTTCCCAAGGATGAAGCGGCGGGCGGTTGTACGGTCAATCGTTATCATCGTGTTCCTACACAGCAGGCGGCGCGGCTACTCGGCCCCCTCATCGAAGGTCAGCCAGCGCTCCGGGCGGATGCGCACCACACAGTCGACATCACGCGCGCCGCCGCCCGTAAGCGCAGCCAGATAGCCGTCGGTTGCTTCCGCGCCAAGGTAGCGGGTGACCAGATGCCGGATCTCGTCGGTCGTCGCCGGGTCGATCGCCACAACAGGGCCTTCGATCGACACATACTTGTACGGCGGGGTCTCCTGCTGAACACAGAAGCTGGCCCGGCCCGCCTGGCGCAGCAGCGCGGCCTTGCGCGATGTAGCTTCAGTCCACACCCACAGATCGCCGCCCGGCTCATAGGCGTACCAGATGGGGACGGTCAGCGGGCCACGGTCAGGCTCGGCAATACTCAGCACGCCCACATGGACGGCTGCAAGAAAGGCCTCGCGCGCCTCGGGTGTCATTTTCGCCATGGTGTCCTCCCTACCAAGCAGATTCGGTGACGGTAGTATACACTGTTAGTGCGTATAAAAGCGGGCGCGGCAGCGGCTCTTTTCTCATATGGCCCGATGAGAGCGGGATCCACGGCGCCGCAATATACCCCATGGCCTGCGCGGAGGCGTAATAGGTAGGCAGGCGTGGCGTGTGTTGTTCGCAAACCATGTCGCCACGCGGATGATACCCAATGCCACCGCAACGAACGCGCAATCAGAGCAGCCACTTGCGGCGCGACGAAGCAAACGATGATTGCCCAACCGAGGATCATATGCCTTGCGACTCAATAAAAAAGAGGCGGAGGATATCAATATCTCCGCCTCTCTTCACCCAGATGTTTCAGAATCATCAGGAAACCGATAGGCTCCGCTGCCAGCGCTGATTCTCCGGCCGATAGCCCGCATCCACCAAGCTCCCACGGCCTGGCCAGCCCAGCTTGGTGCCCTGCAGATCCAGCTCCACCAGGTTGCGCAGCCCAGCCGAGCCAGCCAGCGCAGCGATACCAGCATCGGTGATCTGAGCAAAGGCAAGGCTAAGCAGCCGCAGCTGCCCAAGATAGGGCGATGCTGCCAGCGCAAAAGCCGCCTGATCGGTCAGCAAGTTCTCGGAAAGATCGAGCGTCTCGAGCTGAGCCGCACCGGGCCACTGAGCCAGCGCCGCCACCGACGCATCGGTCGCGCCGGTCTGGAACAGCTCCAGCACACGCAGATGGCGCATATAAGCGCTGCTGGCCAGCGCCATCACCCCCAACTCGCCGCCTGGATTCTCGTCAAGCCGCAATGTCTCAAGCGAGGCTAGGCGCGGGGCTGCTGCGAGCAGCTGAAAGCCCTCGGCACCTAACCGATTCGCGCGCAACGATAGCAGCCGCAGCCCAGCAAGGCCAGGGGCGCTCGACAGCGCCCGCGCGGTCAAGTCGCCGCTCTCGGTGTTATCAAGCACCAGCTCGGTCAGCCCCCCAAGCGCATCGCGCGCCACCAGAGCAGCAACCGCCGAGTCGCCCTTGACAAACCCGGAGAGGCTCAGCACCCGCGCGAGGTGCATCCGTGGCTCGCCCTCGCCCAGGAAGCGCTGCACCCAGGCGTAGGGCGCGCGGCGCAGGTGATCGGGCCAGCTCGCGAGACGGGCATCAAGGGTGTTGAGGAAGATATCTCGGTCAGCCCTATCTGGCCACTGCTCTAACAGCTCGCAGAGCGTATCCCAGCCTGCTGATGTCGGAGAAGCGTCGAGAAGGCTCTCTAGCTCTGGCCATACGGAAAGGTCCATAGGTACCCTTACTTTTTGACGGCCTTTGCAGATTCCTCGTATTCAGCACGATCAACAGGATCGCTAGGCGGCTGAAATTGGCGTACCTCGATCAGATCGCCCAGCGGCTCTATACGCTGGCCACCGCGATAGTTCCAATCTTTTCTGTTCTCAGCAATATTATATCGTGCAATGATGCGAAGTCCGGATTTTCGCCGAGCAACATAGAGGCTCGAAGAATATGATGGCGACCATTTGCTATAAGAACTCACATAACAACGGTACAAGGTGCCATACTCTGGATGATCATACGCTTTGATCTGGAATAGTGTCCGGGGGTTGATATCCCCAAGATATCGGTCAGCATCTGCAAACCAGTCCTCGCTCGGCTCAGGATCGCGATTAACCTCAGTAGTTAAACCAGCCCCATACATGCTATCTACAATATCCCGCTGAGCTTCATATGCTTCTTCATCTCGCTCTAGCGCCGATGCCCGAAAAGCAAGATACTCTTGTTCAATGAAGTCTTTAATAAACGCTATAACCTCTTCCATGATGCCTCTCTATAGCATTACTCTGGCTTAAATAGGCCAAGCCAAAGATCTGGACCCGTTGGCGCAGGGGTAAACGGAACCGAAGAGCCATTTTCAAGCACTGCGGTCACAATGTAGCGGACATTAGCACACCGCTTAAGATCCACATGATGACCTGCAAGATTGGTATTTATTGCATTCTCAAGATCCTGTGCGTTCATGGCGTTTAGCGCTTCATACTTCGGATCTTCCTCGACTTCTTTACCAACCATAGTCTTGATCTTACGTATCATAGCAGGGGTATTCAATGCCTCCCATGTTACGCTAACTTTCATCGTGAAGCTCTCAAGGTTTGGCTGCTTCTTGATGAAAGCAAGAATCTCATCCTCGGCAATAGACATTGGCCCAAGATTAAACTGGCTGCTCGCAGCAATTAAATTGCATGACTTCTTATAGCCCGAACCCATGAACTGATCGGCAATAAGATGGCTGCTGTGCATGCCATGATTCGTCGTCTTATGCTCTGGGTTCTGGGTGGTACCTCGCTCTGTGATACCAGCATCCGTCTTCAAGCTGCTTGAGCACCCCAGTGAGCTGATCTTCACCCTGCTCAACTGCCTGATCTTGCTGAGCAGCGGTATTTGCCGCAGCCGGGGCGGGCGCAGCAGTGGGGGCAGGGGCAGCGGCCAAGCGTGCCAGATTATCCGCGTTTTGATCGGTTGTCGCAGCGAGCTGGCGCGCCTGGCCAATCAGCGTCTGGGCTTGGGCGCGCTTTTCCTCAGGAACGGAAACGAGCTTCCCTTCCCATTCGGCCAACCGTGCCTCAACTGGCATAGGCGTGCTAGCCACCATCAAGGTGGCGCTGGTGCCGCTCACCTGCACCCACAGGCGGTGGCGCTCCTCGCCCGCGCTGAAGCCCACTTCCTTGCCGATCTCGCCGACCGGTACACCATTCTGCCCGGGCTTGGTGGGGTCGCCGTTCTTCGCCGGGTCGCCGTTTTTCGCCGGGTCGCCGTTTTTCGCATCCGTGCCCTTGCCGATGCCCTTGATCATGGCCCAGAGCTTCTTGCCCATGGCCACGGCCTTCTGCACCACCCAGTCGATGGCCTTCTTGATCGGGGCCTGGACCTTCTCGATGATGCCCTGCACCTTCTTGGAGATGCCGCCCAGCCCCAGTAGGTCGGCCAGGAACGAGATCACCGTCGGCAGCGCGGTGGCCAGCGACTGCTCGATGAAGTTGGCCGCCCCGCCGATATTGCCCGCCGCAATCGCGCTGATCGAACAAGCGAGGGCGTAGATATAACAAAGCGGTGCCGCAGCACCGCCTTGCGTTCTCAATGTATTACACTATAAGCGCAACACCAAAATTGCTTCATCAGGGTTCGTCGTAGACCTCAAGTAATCGGCCTGCAACTCGCCGCACCTCGTCATCGGCATCTTGAGCCGCCGCCAGTTCTACCAAACCGCGAAGCTCAGGCCAGTGTGGATAAGCAATAGCCCAGATTGCAGCGATGCGAACCGCAGGCTCAGGCGCAACCATAGCTCGTTCGAACGCCGGAACAAAAATAGTATCGAATGCCCGTGCGGTCAGTGCGATGCCCAGTTGGTAGATGGCGCTGCCGCGCTCGCGTGTGTCGCCCGCCTGCGCACACCGCTCGAGCAGATCAGTATCACTATAAAGATCAATAGCTTTGCGGATCTGTTCAAGCGCACGATCAGGATCATTGCCATGAACAATAAAATATTTTGCCTCAAAGATATCTTTATGCTCTTCTAAATAAAAAATCTTCGTCTCCGAGCTGTTAGCTCTGAGTGATAAAGTGTAAGGGGTCTGCTCAGTCTCCTCAGACTCATCAAGCCATATCCAGTAATACTCATCTGCTACCTGGAAAACCACATCAGATGTAACTGAAGGCTTTGCAATAAGATAGACCTTGATCAAGATATCATTCTCCCATGAAAAGATCACTTCATTTGATGAGCCTGGCGAATCAATGGTTCAACAAAAGCCTCAACCTCGGCAATGTCATCAAACTTCTGCCCATTGGTTTTAGCCATAACCCACTTGATCACAATCTCAACCTCATTGGTTTTTGCAGACTCTACATCTTTATAATCTGCACTCGTGGGGGTATGAGTCTTACGATCTTTCTTGATCATCAGATCGTCAAATCCCAACTCCTTATTAATCGTATCAGCATCAGCAACAGCCCCAACTGGCCCCATAGGGAACTTCGTTGGAAGATCTTGCCAACTCATATCCTTACGGCTGATAAGATCCAGCATCATCGGCGCGGTCACAAGCGTAGCTGGATTACGAACGCTCTCCACACTCATCATCAATGTTGCAGTACCACCTATCAGGCTTTCAGGATTAATAGATGGATCTGCCTGCTGAATCTGTTTAGCAAACTGAATCGGCACTTGGCCTGTCTCGGCATAAGTGCGGATCGCACGAACCAAACGGCTGCGAATTCCACCATGAAGATTTGGTGGAAGAATATTCATCAGCTTGGCTTCAAGTGAGTCCATACGATCTGCGATCTCTTTATAGGTACCTACGTCGTCTACATATGGAGCGCCATCCCAACCTTGTTTCGCGGTAATCGTCGCTGCTTCAGGGTGACTTGAGCTACGGAGCTTCATTGGTGCAAACACCCCACGCGACTCTTGCTCCCTAAGGTATCGAACCTGCGAAGGTATAGGTGCCTCATCTGGCCGAGTAGATATTACCGTTTCCTGTTTACGTAGATCGCCTTGCTCTGGCCGATAGCCCTCTCTCGTGCCATTTGCTGTCTCATACTGCTCAAGGCTGTCATGACCTGACGCCTTCATCTGACGTTGCCGCTGTTCGCTGTCAATCATGCTCTGCTCGCCTCTAAGCGTCTGAGGATCAGAATACATCCTCTGGGCTATGCGGCGCACCATCGACAGAATCTCTTCTTGGCTAAATTGCGAGATTTCCTTCTTCTCTGTTTTGTCTTCAGGATTGATCTTCACATCAGCAAAGTATGTATGATCTGCCGATTTAACCAACGCGATTGATGTCAGCTTATAGCGCTCTTGGATGCTAGGAAGTGCAGCTTTTACCGAAGAAACTGTAGCTTTCGGGTTACTCATCTCACGCTCGGCATCAGCAACGGCACGAGCAACATCGGCCTGCTTCTCCTCCATGGTGCGTGGATCAGAGTTCTCGCCCTTACCTGGCTCCTTTGTAGCATCGGGTATAGCCGCTTTGCTCTTATCATCCGTGCCCTTGCCGATGCCCTTGACCATAGCCCAGAGCTTCTTGCCCATGGCCACGGCCTTCTGGACGACCCAGTCGATGGCCTTCTTGATCGGGGCCTGGACCTTCTCGATGATGCCCTGCACCTTCTTCGAGATGCCGCCCAAGCCCAGCAGGTCGGCCAGGAACGAGATCACGGTGGGAAGGGCCGTGGCCAGCGACTGCTCGATGAAGTTGGCCGCCCCGCCGATATTGCCCGCCGCAATCGCGCTGATCGAGCTGAAGATGGAATTCATGAGCGAGGCCAAGCGCGCCGCGTTGTTCGCGAACCAGGTCACCACCCGGATGATGCCCTGCACCGCCTTGATGAACGCGCCCGCTGGCCCGCCCAGAATGCCCACCAGCCACTCGATCCCCGCCTTGATCACCTGCCCGATCACCATCTCTTTGATCTGGTCGATCACCATCGCCTTCAGGTCGCCCACCTGATCCTGGATGTAGGCCCACAGCCCCGCCAGACCCTCGGTGCGGATGATCTGGAAGATCTCCCAGCCCTTCTCCAAAGCCCCTACAATCTCCTCGCCGTTCGGCCCCAGCGATTTGACCACCTGGGTGCGCACCTGCGGATACGTCAGCCCCAGGATCTGCAGCACCATGTTGAAGATGCCCGCCAGGTCGAAGGCCTTGGGCAGCTGGATCCCGCTCGCCGACAGCGTCCCCGTCAGCCAGCTGATCAGCCCCGCCTGCAGATGCGTGCCGATGTTCGCCCCGAACTGGTGCAGGCCCTGGCCCACCGCGCTCAGCAGGTTGCCCAGGAAGCCAATCGGGTCTTGGAGGATGGCCCCGATCGCCGCCGCGCCGTTGCGCAGCACCCCCTCCAGCATCGCCCGCAGCTCCTGGATCGTCTTGATCACCCCGCCGATCATGTCCCCGGCCTTGGCCAGCAGCCCCTTCGACGCCGCCTTCATCGCGTCCAGCTCGCTGTCCAGCGCCTGCACCTGCTCGGTGTACTGCTGCGCCAGGTGGTCCACCAGCTCCTGCTGCTTGGCGTCGATCGTCTGCTCGAGGCTATCGAACTTGCCCTGGGCCTCGCCCGCCACCTCCTCGGCCAGCTTGCGCAGCTCGGCGGGCTGCTTGGCCACCTCGTCCGCGATCCGCTTCCGCCCGCGCTCCACCGCTGCGTGGGCCTTGCCCAGCTGCGTCCCCACGATCCCCGCCACCTGCGCCAGCACCGTGTCCATCTCGGCGAGGTAGCG
>WBOU01000025.1:0-42848 GCA_009268125.1 Chloroflexia bacterium SDU3-3
GACCTTCGCCGGGCTGGACTACGGGCTGCACTGGGGGCTGATCGTGGACGGGGCGCTGGAGAAGCCCTATGTGCTGGCGGGGCTGGCGGCCTTCGGGCTGCTGGTGCCGCTGGCGGCCACCTCGACCCGCTGGGCCATGCGCCGCCTGGGCAAGCGCTGGAAGCCGCTGCATCGGCTGGTGTACGCGGCGGCGGCGCTGGCGGTGCTGCACTTCCTTTGGCTCTCGAAGGATCCGCGCCAGGCCCTGCTGTTCGGCGCGGCCCTCGCCCTGCTGCTGCTGCTGCGCCTGCCCCTGGTGCGCCGCACCGTGGTGGCCTGGCGCACTAGGGCGGGCGGCGCTACTTGACCTGACGCACCACTACCACCGGCGTCTCGCCCGAGAGGATGTTGAGCAGCGTGGTGATGACCGAGATGATCAGGCCGCCCAGCAGAGCCGACCAGAAGCCGTCGATGGTGAACTGCAGGCCAAACGATCCGGCGATCTGGGCGGTGATGATCAGGAAGACGGCGTTGAGCACCAGCCCGAACAGCCCGAAGGTGAGCAGGATGAGTGGGCATGTCAGCAGGGTCAGCAGCGGGCGGATGAGCATGTTTACCCCGCCGAACACCGCCGCGATGATGCCCAGCTGCCAGCCGGGGCCGGTGAAGTGCATTCCGGGCACCAGCAGCACCGCCGCGAAGATCGCCAGCGTGGTGATCAGCCAGCGGATGAGCGTGTGGAAGAGCTGCTTGTGCCAGGGTTTCTGCTGCGGCTCGTTGGGAAGTATTGGTTCTTGCATAGGTTATTCGTGTTGCTCGCCAACGCCGAGGCCCTGCAGCATGAACTGGGTGACCTGCTCGGCGATCGACTCGGCATCCCAGCCGGTGATCTGGCGCAGGTGGTGGAAGGTGCGCGGGGTCATCAGCTCGGCGCAGAGCGCGGCGCGGATGGTCAGGTCGCCGGGGGCGAACATGCCCTGCTGCTGGCCTTCGGCGATGGTGATGGTGAGCATATGGTGCAGGTCGGCGTAGAGCGCGCTGGCCGAGCACGGGGCCGACTCGGATGCGGCTGGGTCGAGCAGCGCCGACTGGCATTCTATTTTGACATAAAATGTGTAGACCAGCGCGTGGAGCTTGGTGATGCTGTCGGGGGCGGTGGCGGTGGCCTGCTGCAGCTTGCTGCGGGTGTCGTGACAGACCGCATCGCTGACGGCGGCGAAGAGGTGCTCTTTGCTCGGGAAGCGGCGGTAGACCGTGCCGACGCCCACCCCGGCGCGCCGCGCGACCTCTTCCATGGTGACGCCGCTGCCGCGCTCGGCGAAGAGTTCGTTTGCGGCCTCAAGCACCCGCTCAAGGTTGCGCAGCATGTCCTTGCGCTCGCGTCGCCCGCTTTCCAGTTTCTCCATGGCGATTGTGTGCTCCACATCTGCATTCGTTCGCCGTGTAGTATAGCACGGGCGTCAAGAAAACGGAAGATGTGTTCCACATCAAACGGGCCATCGCCAGCATCGCTAGCGATGGCCCGTTTGATGATTGCGGCGCGCTTCCCTACTTGAGCCGCAGGCCAAACTGGCCCAGCAGCACCGGCAGCGCTGCGTCGATCCCCGCGAGGTGCTGGTCGTCGATGGCGACTAGATGGAGCTTGTGGCGGGCGTAGATCGCCTGCTTGCTGGCCTTGCGGTCGAGCAGGGCGGCCTCGCGCTCGCAGCCCCAGTACTCGATGTAGATGCGGCCGGTGGGCAGGTAGAAGTCGCAGTAGGCCTCCTCCTCGGTGGGCAGCGGGCGCTCATAGGCGTGCACCAGCCCGGCGTTGTAGAGCCAGTTGTCGATGCGCAGCTCGGCCTGGGTGCGCACTAGGTGGCCGTCGGTGGTGCGCAGCCGCGCGGGGGCGCGCTCGCGCAGCGCCCGCTCGCTGTTCGGCTTGGCCTCGCCCGCCGACTGGATGTGGCGGATGGCGCGCGGCAGCGCCGGGTTGTCGAGTGTCGCCAGCGGCCAGTGGACAAAAGGCACATTGGTCTGCGGGTGGCGCTGCTGGGTGGCCCCCAGCGCCTGCCCCGCCGGTGTGAGCAGCCAGCCACGGTCGGCCCGCTCGATCCAGCCCAGCTCGGCGCAGATCGCCAGCAGCGCGTGGGTCTGCACGCCCAGCTTCTCGGCCAGGGCGCTGGCCGACAGGTAGCTGGGCGGCTGCTCTGGCTCGGCGGGCGGCGGGGCGGCGGGGCTGATGGCCGGGCGGTAGATCGCCATCCAGTGGGCCAGGCAGTAGGGCGAGCTGGCCCGCCGCCCGCTGGCGCAGCCGGGGAAGGCGCACGACTGCTCGCTGTGCTGCTGGGCGGGTGGCTGCGGCTCGGTGGCGGCGGGCAGCATCTTGACGCCATGTCGGGCGGACACGTGGCCGGGGTTGATCTGCAGTACGCGGTTGAGGCAGAATAGCCGCTCGCTGTCGGTGGCGACCAAGCCCGAGAGCCAGAGCCAGGCGTGTTCGTTTCTGGCATCCCGCGCGATCGCTTTGGCCAGCAGATCAAGCGCCGTGGGGATGCTGCCCTGGCGGCACGCCTGGATGGCCTGCTCGACGATGTCGGGCACGGGGTGAAGGGTTGTGGTGGGTGTGGTCATAGCCGGTTCGCGTACCATCTGGATAAGCTGGGTTTGTTACTTGATAGGCACCAATAGTACTACATCTTCATGCGATTGGCGTTGCAATCGAGGCAGTATTTGGTAGCATTTGTATAATAGCCTGCCTGATCATCATTCACAAGGGCTATTCTAGCCTAGTGTTGATCGTATTTGGGGCTGTGCGCTGCGATGCTGCTGCTCTTGTGTGGCGATCTCCTCCTTCCCTTTTTGAAAAGATGGCCATGTTGGTCTGAAAAATACGGTATCGTGTGCTGATTACGCTCCCAACGAGCAGGAAAGTGCAGTCACTTCCTGCGTTCTGGCTGCCGCTCTGCCCATGGCCATACGCCGCTTTTTCTCATTGACAGCCCTGAGGGCTGATGCTAGAATAGCACTATCCTGAAACGGTTTAGTGCTGGAGAGATGGCGCTTGCGGCCCGGGCACCCCGCCCAGCGACGCGGCCTACTTGATAGCAGATGTTCATTGGTGAACGAAGGCCAAGGAGAGGTCACTATGTTGCCTAGCTTTCGCTGGTGGAATCCGGCGCTGCGGCGGCTTTCTGCTGCTGTGCTCGCGATGACCCTGGTTGCCCCCACGCCATTCTCCGCCCCACCCGCCCGTGCCGCCGACCCGACTGTCACGCTGGCTGGCTCGCTCCAGAGCGAGGCGGGCTGCTCTGCCGACTGGCAGGCCGACTGCGTCGACACCCACCTTGTGCTTGGCGCAGATGGTATCTATCGGCTGAGCCTGGCCCTGCCCGCTGGCAGCTATGAGTACAAGGTGGCCCTGAACGACAGCTGGACCGAGAACTACGGTGCGGGCGGCGTGGCGGGCGGCGACAATATCGCGCTCAACCTCAGCGCTCTCACCACCGTTATCTTCTACTACGACCCGACTAGCCACTGGATCACCAGCAATAAGAACGCCGTAATCGCCACGGCCGTCGGCGATTTCCAGAGCGAGGCGGGCTGCGCAGGCGACTGGCAGCCGGGCTGCCTGACGACTTGGCTGGAGGATCTGGATGGCGACGGCACCTACACCTGGGTCACCACCGCGCTGCCCGCTGGCACCTACCAGGGCAAGGTGGCGATCAACGAGGGCTGGGATGAGAACTACGGCGCGGGCGGCGCGCCGGGCGGTGACAACATCACCTTCACCGTCCCGATCAGCGGCACCCGCGTGCGCTTCAGCTACAACAGCGCCACCCACCTGCTCTCGATCAGCGCTGGGCACGCCCAGGATGGCAATGTGGAGTACGACGGCCTGGCGCACAACTCGCAGAGCGACGTGTACCGCGTGCCGTTCGGTGCGGTGAACCCGGGCACGGCGGTGACGCTGCGCTTCCGCACCTACCATAACGATGCGACCGGCGTGCGCCTGCGGCTCTACAGTACCGCCACCAGCAGCGAGACCTTCACCCCCATGGAGAAGGTGGCCGACGGCGTGAGCTGCTACGATGCCGCGCTAGCCAGCGAGTCGTGCGACTTCTGGGCCACCACGGTGACGCCCAGTCAGCTTGCTACGCTCTACTACCGCTTTGTGGTGAGCGACGGCAGCGCCACGGCCTACTACGCCGACGACTCCTACAAGGATGGCGGCGCTGGCGTGGCGACCGCATCCATGGAAGACAACAGCTATGTGATCACGGTCTTCGACCCGGCGTTCCAGCCCATCCCCTGGATGCAGAACGCGGTGATCTACCAGATCTTCCCCGACCGCTTCCGCAACGGCGATACGTCTAATGACCCCACACCTAGCGATGTGCGCTACGACTCGGCGACCAACCCGCTGGCGGCCATCCTGAAGAAGGGCTGGGGCGACCTGCCCGAAGGCGCGTGCAGCAAATATGTGAACCCCTCAAGCGCGTGCGACGAGTCGCCGCGCGGGCGCGACTACTTCGGCGGCGACCTGAAGGGCATCACCGCCAAGCTCGACTATCTGCAGGCGCTGGGCGTCAACGCCATCTACATGAACCCAATCTTTGAGTCGGGGTCGAACCATGGCTACGACACCCAGGACTACAAGCAGATCGATAGCTTTTTCGGCAGCCAGCAGGACTGGGATGACCTGGCGGCGGCGGCTGACGCGCGCGGCATGCGCCTGATCCTCGACGGCGTGTTCAACCACGTGGCCTCGGATAGCGCCTACTTCGACCGCTACCACAACTACGACACGCTGGGCGCGTGCGAGAGCGTCAGCTCGCCCTACCGCTCGTGGTTCACCTTCACCGAGCAGGCGGGCGGCCCCTGCGCTGGCCCGAATGGCCCGAACACCATGAACTACACCGGCTGGTACGGTTTTGACTCGCTGCCGGTGCTGACCAAGGAGAACGCGGCGGTTCGCAACTTGGTGTACGGCGGCCCCGACAATGTGGCGGCCTACTGGCTGAACCAGGGCGCTGCTGCCTGGCGGCTGGATGTGATGGGCGACGGCTCGTTCCCGGCCTCGTTCTGGAAGGAGTTCCGCAGCACGGTCAAGACCACCGACGCGGATGCCCCGATCATCGGCGAGCTGTGGAAGAAGGACGAGGCCCTGCCCAAGATCCAGGGCGACCAGGCCGATACGGTGATGAACTACCGCTTCCGCAACGCCATCCTGGGCTACTTCGGCAAGGTCGATAACAAGGGCTTCGCCGATGATGGCCAGTCGAACCTGCCGCCGTCGCTGTTCGCCCGCAAGATCATGTCGACCCGCGAGGACTACCCCGATGCGGTGTTCTTCACATCCATGAACCTGATGGACTCGCACGATACCCAGCGTATCCTGTGGAGCCTGACCCCCGGCGAGGAGAACCCTGAGCAGAAGGAGCAGAACGCGGCGAATCTGGCCCAGGGCAAGCAGAATCTGCTGCTGGCCGCGCTGGTGCAGATGACTATGCCGGGCGCTCCGACTATCTACTACGGCGACGAGGTCGCGCTTAACGGTGCGGATGACCCCGACGACCGCCGCACCTTCCCGTGGACTGACCTGACTGAGACGCCCACGGTCACGCCGACCACACCCACGGTCACGCCGACCACGCCCACGGCCACGCCGACCACGCCCACGGCCACGCCGACCACGCCCACGGTCACGCCGACCACGCCCACGGTCACGCCGACGCCTGGCTCGGGCGGCGAGACAAACGTGATCTATCTGCCGCTGGTGCAGACCGGCGCGACGCTGCGGCAGAGCGCCGCACGCGCGACCGACCCAGCCTATGGTGCGGGCGGCGACCCGAGTGTGCTGGCGGGCTACCGCAGCTTCACAGCGCTGCGCAACGCCAACCCAGTGCTGCGCGACGGTGATCTGCACTTCCTGCTGACCGACGATACCAGCCGCACTATGGCCTATGTGCGGCGCAATGCCGACACCGTGGCGATCGTGGCGGTGAACCCCGGCGACACCGCGCAGACGCTCAGCATCCCCACGGCGGGCTACGTGCGCGACGGCCTGACCCTGAACGACGCGCTCTCCAGCGGCGCGGCGCTGACCACAGCGGATGGCAAGCTGACCGTGAGCCTGGGCGCGCGCAGCGCGGCGGTCTATATCAGCGCGGCGGGCCAGGATCTGGTGGCCCCGGCGGCACCCGTGTCGCTGAGCGCCACCTCCGATGTGGGCAAGGTCGACCTGAGCTGGTCCAGCGTGGCTGGTGCATCCAGCTATGTGATCTTCCGCTCGTCGTTGAGCCAGGGCGGCTATGCGCAGGTGGCCGAGGTGGCTGGCACCAGCTACGCGGACACCGGCGTCACCAATGGCAAGCGCTACTACTATGTGGTGAAGGCTGCCGACGCGGCTGGCAACCTGTCTGCCTCCTCGAATGAGGATGAGGCGGTTCCGGCCCTCCCCGTGGGCTACGCCAATCTGGACACCACCACGCTGACCTTCGAGCGCACGGCCACGCCGCATACGGTCGATGGCCAAGTGTATGTGGCCGGCCTCACCGATGTCGACGCTAGCCCCGCGCTCATCCTGGCCGAGGTGGGCTATGGCGCCCAGGGCAGCGACCCAGCGGCCTGGACCACATGGCAGCCGATGGCCTACGCCGCCAAGGTGGGCAACAACTACCGCTACACCGGCAGCATCCGCCCCGAGCAGATCGGCAGCTTCGACCTGCTGGTGCGCTTCTCGACCAACCTTGGCGACACATGGGCCTACGGCGATGCAGATGGTGAGATCTCCCCTGCGCCAGCTCCAGCGCCGCTGAACCCAGGATCGCTCACCGTTCAGCAGCCGTTGGACGCCACCGCGCCCGCCGCCCCCGCGAACGTGCGCGTGGCCGACTGGAGCGCGGGCTTCATCACTGTGGCCTGGGATGCGGTGGCCGACGCCTCGCTCTACCGCGTGTACCGCGCCACCGCCAGCGGCGGCCCCTTCAGCGCAGTTGGCGAGGTGGACAGCAGCGCCACCAGCTACACCGACAGCACCGTGGGCAACGGCACCACCTACTGGTACAAGCTGGTGGCGCTCGATGCGGCCCTGAACGCCTCGGCGGACTCGGCGGTGGTCTCGCAGACCGCCGCGCCCAAGCTGGTGGCCGTCACCTTCCGCGTGCGCGTGCCCGACGAGACCCCGGCGGGTGATACAGTCAGCCTGGTGGGCGACCACAGCACGCTGGGCGCGTGGAGCGCCACAGGCCTAGCCATGACCAACCTGGGCGGCGGCATCTGGGAGGCCACGGTCTCCATCGCCGATGGCACGCTGGTGCAGTACAAGTACAACCGTGGCGCGTGGGAGCGCGTCGAGTGGTGGGGCGGCATCACCAGCACCGCCAACCGCTCGATGACGGTGGCCTACGGCAGCAACGGCACGCAGCTGGTGGACAACACCGCCACCGACTGGGGCACTGGCAGCGACAGCACCAAGGCTGTGCAGTACTGGCGCGACCCGCTGGTGGCATCCACCTCGCCCGCCGACGGCGCGAGCGTGCCAGCCCCCGCCAGCATCACGGTGACGTGGCGGCGCGAGGTGCAGGCCCCGACTAGCGGCGATCTGTCGGGCATCATCGTGGTGAAGCGGGGTGGCGTGGCGGTAGCGGGCACGGTGGCAAGCACCGGGGCCGACCAGTACACCTTCACACCTGCTGCGCCGCTGGCGGCGGGCAGCTACACCGTGGTGGTCGATCAGGCGCGCTCGGCGCTGGGCGGCGACTCGGTGGCGATGCAGCGGCCCTATACTTGGGGCTTCACCGTGACCGAGTAGCGGCTGTAGGCGTTTGGTAATTGAAAGGAAGATGCTTGTCTTATGTAATAAGACAAGCATCTTTTGATTTGATATATCCAGTTTATTCTAAATATGCAAGTTTAATTAGTAAGATATTAAATAACCCACCCCCTACGATATTATTTGATCAGTAGTAAATTTGGAATATGAAGTGAGCTTAATGTTTGCAATTTTGATCATATAATGAATAAAATGAGTAATGAGATTTTAGATTATTACAAATATTATAGAAAGAGATTCATTAGAAGGAGTATATTGATATGCTGATAAAAATCTTGCAGTCTGTGTTACGCTTCCTAGCTCATATGTTTCAAGAATGGGGAAACTTGATTCGTAGCCAGAAGGGTTTTGTTGGAACCACATTGGCAGTATTGATGGGCTTGATACCATTATGTTGTATTTGTTCTTTTGGCCTTGCTGTGGTACGGAACACAGGTGAAGCTGTTGGTGTAATACCAACGCGCACAGCTACACCCATCCCGACAGCTACACCCATCCCGACAGCTACACCCACCCCGACAGCTACACCCATCCCGACAGACACACCCATCCCGACAAAAACGCTTTTACCAGAAGAAGCTACAGCTCAAGCAGAAGCTGAAATAAAAGCTACTTCAGTTGCTTTAGAACAGGATTATCCTAAAATTGACATTCGTGAGCTTGTGAAAGCTCCTGAACGTTATCGCAAGAAAAATCTTCAACTAGAAGGAACTGTCTTTAATATTCGCGAAGAAACAGGCTTTATTGAAGGAATGCTTAATGAGGGGCCAACTACATATATGCAGATATGGGTGAATCTACCAGGGGGTAACGATTTTGATCGGGAAGCTATTTCTATTCGATTTCAAGGTACACTTGAGGAGGTTTTTAACGACAGTTATGTAAGAGTTTATGGCGTTGGTGATGGTGTACTAGAAGGTGAGAATCGGATGGGAGGATCGATACGCCAGCCTCTTATCCGTGGTGAGTGGATAAAGTGGTCTTCTCAGTGATTAAATATACAGCTTAAGCGATCTCATGTACCTCATGATATGGTAAGTGGTGTGATGCGTGTACCTTTTAACCTTCCAACGTATTATGCTAGAGATGTGTTAGAACTGCCCTGCGGGCCTGCCGGTTCTATTGACAAACCGGAATGCGCGTTCCATAATACCCCCAACGGAATTTTCATTCCGCTTTATCAGGTCGATCGGCAGCGGGCAGACTGCCACAGCTTCACCGATGTGGGCCTAGAAAGAGGAGTTCATGAGCGACGCGACATTCTCTCACGCAGACTCACCCGCAGATTCACGCCAAGCGCTGCCGCTGATCGTCAGCGATAGCGTCGTGCTCTTCCCATATACCGTCATGCGCCTACCGCTCGACGACCATAGCGCCAAGGCCGTAGACGCCGCGATCGCCAACAACCGCCTGGTGGTGGTGATGAACCGCCGCAGCGATGCCGACGAGGATGCGCCGCTGGCCATGCAGCTGCATCGTGTGGGCGTGGTGGCGCGGGTCGAGCAGTCGGGCATGCTGCCAAATGGCATCACCGGCGTGGTGCTGCGCGGGATCGTCCGCGCCGAGCTGGGCGAGATCACCGAGGGCCACGACTTCGCTAGGGCCACATTCAATGAGCGCCCCGATGTGGTGGAGCGCAGCCCCGAGCTGGAGCACCTGATGGCCGAGGTGCGCGCTGCCATCGACGCGGTGCTGGAGGCCCAGGGCGATGTGCCGCAGGAGATCCGCAGCTTCGTGCGCGGCCTGACCGAGCCGGGCCAGCTGGCCGACAACACCGGCTACTCGGGCGACTACTCGTACGAGGAGCGGCAGGATCTGATCGAGACCTTCGATGTGTTCCGCCGCCTGGAGAAGGTGCGCGACTTCTACCAGAAGCAGCTTACCATCAAGGAGCTGCAGGCCAAGCTGCGCCAAGAGGTGCAGGATGGCGCGGCCAAGCAGCAGCGCGAGTTCTACCTGCGCCAGCAGATGAAGGCCATCCAGAAGGAGTTGGGCGAGGACGACGCCGAGTCGGATGAGCTGGATGAGCTGCGCACCAAGCTGGCCGCTGCCGAGATGCCCGCCGAGGCCCGCAAGGAGTCCGACCGCGAGCTGAATCGGCTGGGCCGCATGAACAGCGCCTCGCCTGAGTACCAGATGGTGCGCACCTACCTAGAGTGGATGGCCGAGCTGCCCTGGAATAAGGTCACCGGCAATGCCATCGACGTGAGCTACGCCCGCGAGGTGCTGGACGCCGACCACTACGGCCTGGAGAAGATCAAGGAGCGCATCCTGGAGTACCTGGCGGTGCGCCAGCGCCGCGCCCTGATCGCCGCCGATGGCGAGCGTGGCCGCGAGCCGATCCTGCTGTTCGTCGGCCCTCCCGGCGTGGGCAAGACCAGCCTGGGCCAGAGCATCGCCCGCTCGCTGGGCCGCTCGTTCGTGCGCATGTCGTTGGGTGGTGTGCGCGACGAGGCCGAGCTGCGTGGCTTCCGCCGCACCTACATCGGCTCGCAGCCTGGGCGGATCATCCAGGAGCTGCGGCGCGCTGGGTCTTCCGACCCGGTGATCCTGCTGGATGAGGTGGACAAGATCGGCCAGGACTACCGGGGCGATCCCTCGTCGGCGCTGCTGGAGGTGCTGGACCCCGAGCAGAACAACACGTTCACCGACCACTACCTGAATGTGCCGTACGACCTGTCGAAGGTGCTGTTCATCGCCACCGCCAACGACCTGAGCACCATCCCTGGCCCGCTGCGCGACCGCATGGAGGTGATCGAGCTTTCGGGCTACATCGAGGATGAGAAGGTGCATATCGCCCGCCAGCACCTCATCCCCAAGCAGGTGAAGTCGAGCGGCCTGCGCCCCGAGGAGGTGGAGGTCGAGGAGACCGCGCTGCGCGAGATCATCGGCGGCTACACCCGCGAGGCCGGTGTGCGCAGCCTGGAGCGCCAGATCGGCACGGTGCTGCGCAAGGTCACACGCAGGCTGGCCGAGCAGCCCGCCGACCAGCCCGCCGAGCCGGTGGCGGTGACGCCCGAGCTGGTGCGCACCGCGCTGGGCCGCCCGCGCTTCTTCAACGAGGCCCGCGAGCGGATCGACCAGCCGGGCATCGCCACGGGCATGGTGTGGACGCCGGTGGGCGGCGACATCGTGTTCGTGGAGGCGACCTCGCTGGAGGGCAACCCTGGCCTGAAGATCACGGGCCAGCTGGGCGACGTGATGCGCGAGAGCGCCGAGGCCGCGCTGACCTATGTGCGCTCGCGCTCGAAGTCGCTGGGCATCGACCCCAAGTTCTTCGATACGCACGCCATCCACATCCACGTCCCGGCGGGCGCGGTGCCGAAGGATGGCCCCTCGGCGGGCATCACCATGGCCACAGCGCTGGCCTCGGCGGCCACCGGGCGCTTCGTGCGCGATGACGTGGCGATGACCGGCGAGATCTCGCTGCGCGGGCGGGTGCTGCCGATCGGTGGCATCAAGGAGAAGGCGCTGGGCGCGCACCGCGCTGGTATCCGCACCATCGTCCTGCCGCGCCGCAACATGGACGACCTGGACGACCTGCCGCGCGAGGTCTTCGACGAGCTGACCTTTGTGCCGGTGGATACGCTGGATGAGGTGCTGGCCACGGCGCTTCAGCAGTCGACTAACCCCTTTGAGGGCAAGGTGACGGGTATGCTGGAGCTTCCCCGCGATGTCCAGTATGTCCAGAGCTAGTCGCTAGCGATCGAGCGTAGAGAGGCCGCGTGTGGGCAACCCCCACGCGCGGCCTTTTTGTGCGTTCTGCTGGGGTATAATGGCGCGTGTGCCGCTGGGATGCCGAGAGTCGCCCCAGCCTATGATAGAGGAGCTTCCCCATGGGTTACGACCTGCTGCTGCTGAGCAACTCGCGCATGCATGGCCAGCCGCCGCTGGCGCACCTTGGCCCCGCGCTGGATGCGTTTCTGCAGGGCCGCGCCACCATTCACTTTGCGCCCTTCGCCCTGCGCGATCACGAGGGCTACACGGCCAGCATCCGGGCGGCGCTGGCCCCGCGCGGCATCCGTGTGGTGGGCCTGCACGCCGTGGCCGACCCGCTGGCCGAGCTGGCCCATGCCGAGGTGCTGTTTGTGGGCGGCGGCAACAGCTTCCGTTTGCTCAAGCAGCTGTATGCGCTGGGGCTGCTGGATGTGGTGCGGCGGCGTGTGGCCTCGGGCGAGCTGCGCTACATGGGGGCCAGCGCGGGCAGCAACATGGCCTGCCCAAGTCTGCGCACCACCAACGATATGCCAATCGTTCAGCCCCCGTCATTTGAGGCCTTTGGCCTCATCCCCTTCCAAATCAATCCGCACTATATCGATGCCGACCCATCCTCGACCCACATGGGCGAGACCCGCGCCCAGCGCATCGCCGAGTTTCTGGAGGAGAACGCGGTGCCGGTGCTGGGCCTGCGCGAGGGCGCGTGGCTGCGCCGCCAGGATGATCGGCTGACGCTGCACGGCCCGACCGGCGCGGTGCTGTTCGAGCGCGGGGCCGAGCCGCAGCCCTATGCCGAGGGCGCGGATCTGTCGTTCCTGCTGGGCCGCTCGCCCGCATTTGATACGGTCTCCTAAAGCGAAAAAGGAGGAGCGCGCGATGGATATCTACCAGGAGAAGGCGGCCCAGGTGGCGGGCTTGCTGGATGCGTTCGACATGGACATGTGGTTGATCTTCGTGCGCGAGACCGCCGAGAGCGCCGACCCGGCCCTGAAGATGCTGGGCCACTATGGCGTGGTGTGGACCACGGCCTTTGTGTTCACCCGCTCGGGCGCGCGGGTGGCGCTGTGCGGGCGCGGCGACGACGAGGCCATCCGCATGCAGGGGGTGTTCGACGAGGTGCGCACCTACACCCAGGGCATCGGCGACGAGCTGGTTCGGCTGCTGGCCGAGCACGACCCGCAGCGCATCGGCATCAACTACAGCCAGAGCGATGTGAGCGCCGATGGCCTGACCTTCGGCATGTACCTGAACCTCTGCGAATACCTGAAGGACACGCCCTACCGCGAGCGCCTGGTCTCCGCCGAGCCGTTTGTCGAGGCGCTGCGTGGCCACAAGACCGCGCAGGAGCTGGCCCGCATGCGCGAGGCGATCGCGCTGGGTCTGCAGATCTTCGAGGAGACCAGCGCCTTCCTGCGGCCCGGCCTCTCCGAGAAGCAGATCTACGCCTATGTGCACGATCTGGTGCGCCAGCACGGTGTGGACACCTCGTGGGATGCCGCGCACTGCCCCACGCTGAACGCTGGCCCCGGCTCGCCCTGGGGCCACGTGGGCGTCTCCGACGAGGTTATCCGCCCCGGCGAGACGCTGAACATGGACTTCGGCATCATCCTGAACGGCTACTGCTCGGACAACCAGCGGGTGTGGTACTGCCTGCGCCCCGGCGAGAGCGCGCCGCCCGCCGAGGTGCAGCACGTGTTCGATGTGGTGATCGGCGCGATCCAGGCTGCCGCCGATGTGGTGCGCCCCGGCGTGCGCGGCTGGGAGGTGGATGCGGTGGCCCGCAGCTTCATCGTGGGTGCGGGCTACGAGGAGTTTCCGCACGCGCTGGGCCACGCCGTGGGCCGCTACTGCCACGATGGCGGCGTGGGCTTCTACCCGCGCTGGGAGCGCTACGGCACCAAGCCGTATGGCACCATCAGCGCCGGGCAGATTTTTACGCTGGAGCTGGGCGTGCGTTCGCCGTTTGGCTACATCAGCGTGGAGGAGGAGATCTTGGTGACGGAGGACGGCTACGAGTGGTTGGCCCCGCCCCAGAAACAGCTGTGGCTCATCCGCCCCTAGCGCCCTGGCTCAGGCAACAAAAGTGGGCGGCGACCGATTGGTCGCCGCCCACTTTGTGTTAGGGGAGCTTTACGCCTGCGCCGTCTGCTCGCGCAGCTTCACCACCAGATCGTTGGTGGCGCTGTGGATGCGCACGCCCTGGAAGCCCTCCGGCCCGGGCACGGTCTCCTTCACCTCGATCCGCGAGAGCACCTGCTGCACCGGGCCGCTGGGCGGGGTGGCCAGGAAGGTGTAGTCGTAGATGCCGTCCGCAGGCGGCTGGATGTAGACGTGGGCCACGAGGACTGGGTTGTCCCAGCCCCGCGTGGGCACCTGACCGGTGGCGATCACCAGATACTCGCCCCTGGCGGTCTGCTCAAGCGAGGCGTCGATGATCTGCGTTACTGGCTCGCGGTCCTTGCTATTCGTCATGGCTGTGTTCCTTTTGGCTACAAACGGTTCGCTTCACCTGGGTGAATATGGGTTTCAGGGAGATGTTAGGGGCGCGCGCATGACCCCGGGCCATCGCTCTGTTTGGCTCGAATGTGTGCAGGTGATGTTGCCTAGTATGCCTCAGAACGGTGCCAGGGCCATCGTGCCTTGGCCGGATCCGCCGTGGCGAGAAAATACGCGGATGGGCGGATGTTGCCATGCCCGAATCGCCGTCAGGAAGACGTTAGGAGAGCCACGATGTGTAGGTGCGCGGGTACCACACGATCGACAGCGAGTGGATCTGGGCCAGCAGCGCATCGGCCTTGGCATAGTAGCCCTTCAGGCCGGGGGCTAGCACGGGGTAGATCCGCTTCAGCTGGTAGATCACCATCTGGCTCTCGCCGATGATACGGAGCGGGCCACGCTGCCCCGAGTCGATGTAGGCGTGCAGCCCGGCCAGCAGCCCGCAGTATTCGGCCACATGAAGGGTGTTGCTGGGGCTGGCCGGGAAGATATCGCTGCCCTGGATGGGGCTGCCGCTGGCAAGGGTGATGGCGTAGCGCCATGTCATCATGCCGCAGGGGTTTGGCTCGCACGCTCCCTCAAAGGTGAGGCTGTCGATGGGGTCCATTGTGGCTCCTTCACAAGATGGCAACCTGAAACACAGCACCCAAGGCTATGGTAGGCCGGGGGCGGTAGGAAGGCTATGGGTGAGAAGAGAACGGTGCTGCTGGCGCACCTGAGCTGCTGGCTGCATCGCGAAAGGCTGCCAGGTTGAGATAACCTGTTAGACTTCGACATTCCATCTTCATCGATAGATGTGCTACGTTCTATTATCCTCAGGATTGCCTGAAGAATCAAGTAGATGTTTGGCAATCGATACGCCGCTATCTTGATCAGAGATAAATAGCAGGATAGCGATCTCGTTTTGTGTATAGAATGTACGATTTGTTTATTGTTTAATAAGAAATTGCTTTTCTGAAAACATGATTCAACATGATGCACTGCCGGGATATCGTATATTTTTGCCAAAAAAGACTAGCTCTCGATGGTTCTAGATGCAAAATAAGAAGCGTTTTTTCGCCTAATCCCTTCTGGGTGTATGTGGCTCGTGATATCTTTCGGTTGTGACGGCTCCCACGGCTAAGGCGCGTGGGCTTCAAGGGAGTGCCGCCCCACTCCACCATGTCAGGTACGAAGGGTAGCGAGGCCGCGTTGGAGGATGTTGATCGCCGCATTCACATCACGATCCATCACCAGCCCACACGTTGGGCACGTATGCACGCGGTCAGACAAGGTCTTATCGACCAATGTGCCGCAGCGGGAACACCGCTTGGACGTATTGCGGGGGTCGACCAGCATGACCCGCCTGCCAGCTTCTGCCGCTTTGCTGACGGTCATCGCGATAAACTGCGACCACGCCACGTCCATAATGCTCTTGCGCATCCCGCTGCTCGTGCCCATGGCTTGTGGGGCAAGGGCTTCAAACACGATGACCTGAAAGCGATTGACGAGCTTACGGCTTGCCTGATGCGCAAAATCGCTGCGTCGGTTGGCAATGCGCTCGTGGATCTTGGCAAGAATCAGCTTTTGTTTGGCGTGCTCGGCCCAGTTTGCTGCTTGCTTGGCGGCGTCCTTCCGCCGCTGGACGCGCCCCAGGTCTGCTTCATCGCGGCGGTAGAAACACGGGTTAGCGATCTGCTCCCCATCGGAGAACGTCGCGAACGATGCCAGCCCCATATCCACGCCCACCACCTCGCCCGTGGGGCGTTGTTCATGCGTTTCCATCTCGCAGGAAAACGAGACAAACCACTTGCCACTCCGAGAACGGCGTATCGTCACGGTTTTGGGCGTTCCCTCAACGGGACGATGCAAGACCACCTGGACCGCGCCGACGTTCGAGAGGAGCAACCGGTTGCCCTCCAGCCGCACGCCGTTCCCGTACTGCGGGTAGGTGATACTGTCGTATCGTCCTTTGCCTTTGAACCGGGGAAAGCCTGCTAGTTCAGCGCCACGTTTGAGGCGTTGGAAGAAGGCGTGATACGCCAAATCAACCCGCACCGAGACGTTTTGCAGGACTTGTGAGTGAACGCCTTTCAATGCAGGTTTTGCTCTCTTCCAAATCGGAAGCAGCGCCTGGGTATCGTACAACCGCAACCGCTTGCCGCGTTCTTCATACGCGCGTTTGCGTTCGGCAAGCGTCTCGTTCTAGACCCAACGGCACAGTTCCAAGTGCTGCTCAAGCAAGCGGCGCTGCCCTTTGGTGAGATAGATGCGGTATTTGTAGGTTTTCTGCATACGTTAAGCATAGCACACCACGCTATAAAATGCACCATATGTGCTATACCGACCGTGGGCGAAAGCCGCTCAAGCGGAGCGTTTCATCCCACCGCTGAAGCTGGTGGGCGTTCACGCCTAAAGGCAAGCATCCGTAAACTCGTATCACAGCGCTTACAAGCCAGCGGGCCAAAAGAAGGATGCCCGCTCATCCGTATGGATGTGCTTGTTCTCACACCAATGGCAGCCCTACAATCAGCGGTATTGATCATACCCGTTTGCCACTTCTGCGCTACGCTAGGGGCAGCGTAATACTCAGAATGTGTGCAGGCTGTCAATGCCGTCGGCTGTTCCGCACGATCGCGCCCTATCGCGCGATCGTGTGGGGCAGCTTTTTTATGCGCGCGGTCGGCTGACGCAGCCTGGCAGAAGTCGTGGTGTAGAGGCAGGTATGCGAATTGAATTTCCACGGGCGCACTCCCGTGCTATCCCCTGGCTGCGCGAGGATGTGGCCGCGCTGCTGCTGCGGCTGGTGGTGCTGATCACGGCGCTGCTGCCGCGCATCATCCAGCTGGGCATGTTTGTAACGGTGGATGAGGCCGACCACTGGATCGAGCGCTCGACCACGTTTCTGGCCGCGCTGCGCAGCGGCGATCTGGCGGCCACCGCCATCACCTCGCACCCCGGCGTGATCACCATGTGGCTGGGCAGCGCGGGCATCGTGCTGCACGAGCTGGCTCTGCAGGCCCACCTGGCGCAGGACACCTTCGCGGCGCGGCTGGCGCTGATGCAGCTGCCGGTGGCGCTAGCCAACGCCCTGGGCGTGATGGTGGGCTACGCGCTGCTGCGTCGGCTGCTACCCGCGCACACCGCCTTCCTGGCCGCGCTGCTGTGGGCCGCCGACCCCTTCCTGATCGCCTACAGCCGCGTGCTGCATGTGGATGCGCTCACATCCACCTTTGTGACGCTCAGCTTCCTGGCGGCCTGTGTCTACTGGAACCATACCCCGCAGCGGCGCACGCTGGTGCTCTCGGGGGTGTTCGCGGGCATGGGGCTGCTGTGCAAGTCGCCCGCGCTGGTGCTGTTCCCCGCGGTCGGCCTGCTGGCGCTTTCCGCGCGCACGCCACGCCGCGCCGTGGGCGCGCTGGCTGTATGGGGGCTGGCCGCCGCCGCCACCGCCGCGCTGCTCTGGCCCGCCCTGCTGGTCGAGCCGATGCGCGTGGTCGAGCTGGTGGCCAGCGGCGTCACCGACAATGGTGCGGTGCCGCACGCCAATGGCAACTTCTTCCTCGGCCAGGCCACCGATGCGCCAGGGCTGCTGTTCTACCCGGTGGTGCTGGCCATGCGCACCACGCCGATCACGCTGGTGGGCCTGCTGCTGCTGCCCTGGGCCTGGCGCGATCTGGCCCACCACCGCCGCCGCGACATGGCCGCGCTGGCGCTGCTGGTGCTGCTGGTGCTGCTGGCGCTCAGCATCTTTGCCAAGAAGCACAACCGCTATCTGGTGCCTGCCTTCCCGGCGGTGGATGTGCTGGCTGCTGTGGGCCTGGCCGGGGCCTTGGCGCGCATCTCGCTGCGGCGGGTGCGCCAGGCCGCCGCTGCCGCGCTGGTGGCCGCTGCCGCGCTAAACCTAGCCTTCTGGCACCCCTACAGTATCGCCTCATTCAACCAGCTGCTGGGCGGCGCGCAGGCTGGCGCAGATGATTTTCTGGTGGGCTGGGGCGAGGGCCTGGAGCAGGTGGCTGCCTGGCTGAATGAGCAGCCCGATAGCCAGGGCGCCTGGGTGGCCACCACGCTCAAGTCGCCGCTGGCCGCCTACCTGCGCCCCGGCATGCACGTGATGCAGCCCAACCTCGACATGCCCGAGAAGATCCGCTATGTGGTGGTGTATGTGCGCAACGCCCAGGGCGGGCCGCCCGCGCCGCCGTTTGACCGCTACTATCAGTACGGCACGCCCGCCCATACAGTCAGCATCCACGGCGTGCCCTACGCGTGGATCTACCAGGTGCAGCCGCAGATCACCACCGCCAGCGGCGCATCGTTTGGCGATGCGCTAGCGCTGCGCGGCTTCAGCCTGGATGTGGGGGACGCCGGTGCGGTGGCGCTGAAGCTGGCCTGGCAGACCACGCGGGCAGGCCAGAGCGACTACGCCGCCTTTGTGCATGTGCTTGGCCCTGATGGCCAGCGCTATGCCCAGCTCGACCCGCAGCTGGCCACCGGCGGGCTGGGCGTTGGCCGCTTCCTCACCAGCGAGCTGCCCTTCAGCCTGCCCGCCGACGCACCCGCAGGCACCTACCGCGTGCTGCTGGGCACCTACGACCCTGCCACCGGCCAGCGCCTGGCCCTGGGCGGCGCGCAGGCCGCCGACCCCGCGCTGGATGGCGGCGAGACGCTGCTGCTGACCACCTTCACCAAGAGTGGTGGCTAGGGGCTAGCCCCGCTCGCAGACCCGGCGGACGGCGCGCCCATACTGGGCATCTAGCGCTCCCCGGCTGGCGACGCGCATATCCAGGTCGTGCAGGATGCCGTCCTTCAGGCCGTAGATCCAGGCGTGGATGGTCAGATCTTGGCCGCGCTCCCAGGCCCGCTGTACGATCGTGGTCTGGCAGATGTTGGTGGCCTGCTCGATCGCGTTTAGCTCGCACAGCAGGTCGAGCTGCTGCTCGGGGCTGGCGCAGCGCTCGATCGCGGCGTGGTGCTTGTGGTGCACATCCTGCACGTGGCGTAGCCAGTTGTCGATCAGGCCGAAGCTGAGGTTTTGCAGCGCCGCCTGCACGCCGCCGCAGCCGTAGTGCCCGCATACGATGATGTGCCGCACCTTCAGCACCTCCACCGCGTAGTGCAGCACCGAGAGGCAGTTGAGATCGCTGTGCACCACCACGTTGGCCACGTTGCGGTGCACAAACATCTCGCCCGGCAGCAGGTTGACCAGCTGGGTGGATGGCACACGGCTGTCGGCGCAGCCAATCCACAGGTACTCGGGGGCCTGCTGCTTGGCTAGCCGCTCGAAAAAAGACGGGTCGGCCTCGGTCATCGAATTGGCCCAGGCGCGGTTGTTCTCGAAGAGCTGCTCGATGTTGATCGGGTGCTCGGATGGGTAATTTTCCACAGTCGCTCCTTTCTTTCTTCTCCACCCCTATTGTACGCATGTGTGGGCAGTTTGTGTTTTTTGCATGGCTTGACTCTTGAGTGCTCTTTTGATATGATAGATGAGTGATTAGTCAGTCATTATGGGGTGGACATGGCACGTCCGAAGAGCGAAGATAAACGTAAGGCGATCCTGGATGCAGCCGCCATGGTGTTTGCCGAGCGCGGGGTGTGGTCAACCCCCACGTCGGCCATCTCCAGAGCTGCTGGCGTTGCGGATGGCACGCTGTTCACCTATTTCGCCACAAAAGAGGTGTTGGTAAATGCGCTCTATCGTGCGATCAAAGAAGATCTGGCCAAGGTGATGATGGACACGTGCCCTATGTCTGCCAGCTTCCAGGCGATCTTTTTCCATGTCTGGGAAAGCTATGTGCAGTGGGGAATTGCGAATCCGGCGCGCTACAAGGTGCTGGTCCAGCTCCAGGTCTCCAACCAGATCTCGACGGAGAGCAGGCTGATCGGGGCCGCCCCATTTGTCCAAATTGAGCAATTTGCCAACCTGAGCCGAGAGCGTGATGGGATGCGGCAGTACCCGGTTGCGTTTGTGGGTGCGCTGTTCAGCAGTATCGCTGATACAACGATAGCCGCGATGGTGCGCGACCCTGGGGGGGATGTGGACTACTGTCGTCTCGGGTTCGATGCGTTCTGGCGCGGCGTGATGGTGGCGGAGTAGTTTTTTTTGAAGTATAAATGAGTGATTAGACACTCATTTAAGAAGAAGGAGCAAGCGATGAAGACCATGGATATCCCTAACCAGCGCGGCATACTGGCGGTAGTGACGGGCGCAAACAGCGGCATTGGGCTGGGCATCACGCGGCGGCTGGCGGCGGCGGGGGCCGAGGTCATCCTGGCCGTGCGCAACCAGCAGAAGGGCGAGCAGGCCATCCGCCAGCTTCAGAGCGAGCTTCCCACCGCCAAGCTGGGGCTAGAGCTGATCGACCTGGCTAGCCTCGACTCGGTGCGGGCCTTTTCTGCCCGCCTGAACGCCGCCGGACGGCCCATCCACATGCTGATCAACAACGCGGGGATCATGGCCCCGCCTACGCGCCACACCACCGCCGATGGCTTCGAGCTACAGTTCGGCGCCAACTACCTCGGCCACTTTGCCATGACCGCAGGGTTGCTGCCCCTGCTGCGGGCGGGCACGGCGCGCGTGGTGACACTCAGCAGCCTGGTGAACCGCATCGGCCATATCAACTTCGACGACCTCCAGTGGGAGAAGCGCTACTCGCCGGGGCGAGCCTACGGCCAGTCGAAGCTGGCCGATCTGCTCTTCGCTATCGAGCTGAACCGCCGCAGCCAGGCCCACAGCTGGGGTATCCGCAGTAATGCCGCCCACCCCGGCGCGACGCACACCAACCTGCAGACCACTGGCCCTACGCTGGGCACCGCGCGCACCACCGCCAGCCCATTTATGCGCCTCACCACCATAATTCCGGGCTTCTGGCAGGAGGTAGAGCAGGGCTGCCTGCCTGCGCTGTTCGCGGCCACCAGCCCCGCTGCGGTGGGCGGCGGCTACTACGGCCCCGATGGCTTTGCCGAGCTGAGCGGCATGCCCAAGCCAGCCCGCATCCCCCGCGAGGCGCTGGATGCCCAGGTGGCCAGGCGGCTCTGGCAGGTCTCCGAGCAGCTGACCGGCAGCCAGTTTGCTGCCTAGGGGAGCTGCAAAAAAGCCTGGGGCATTGCGGCCCCAGGCTTGAAGAGTCTCTCATGCTCGATCAGTAGTATGGGCACGGGCTGCCGCCGAGCTGTAAATAGAGCGGCTGCGCTGTGGTGCTGCCGCTGATGGTGAGCGGCACGCGCTCGGCCCCGCTGGCCTCGGGGGCCAGCCCCACCGACTGATACACACGCGAGATGCCATCCTCGGACTTGTAGCCCACGCTTGCCCTAACTAAGTAATCACCATCGGGGATGTTACTGAAGCTGTAGCGCAGCTGGCCCGTCTGCGGGTCGGCAGTGATAGCGGATTCTCCCATATAGGTATTGTCGCTGGCGCGGAAGAGGTGAACCTTGTTCCATCGCGCTGGATCGAGAGCAGGTGTATGTGCGGCGTCGATGCTGCTAACCCATTCGCTCGACACATGCTCGATGCATACGTCAGAAGGCGCTCGACGGTCGCTCATGATTGTGCTGATAATTTGTGGCGTATTGTAGAAGTATGTGTTGGAGAACGTGCTGGCAATATTTTCCATCCCAAGTTCTTGGTAGGTGAGCAGCGGGATGGTATATATCTGGACACTAGGGATGGCGACCTTGATGTTATTAGCCTCGATGAGGCTGGCGGTGATTGGGCGATACTGCTGATGCTCGTTGCTATAGCCAATCTGGCATTCGGTGTTGTCCAGTGCGGCCTGCCGTGTGAGATCGGGGCACACATCGCGGGCATAGTTGGTCGTGCCATCCAAGAATACGTTGGCCGGACCATCGGCGATGAACATAACCACAGGTCGATAGGTTTCGCCGTTGGGCGCGGTGGTGGGGGCCACCTGCAGCACCTGCAGCGCTTTGCTGATGGCCTGCGCGTGGGCCGAGCCGCCCTGGGTGCGGTAGGGGTCGTTGGCGTACATGCCCGCCTGAAGCACGATACTGCGCAGCGTGGCGGCGTCGCTGGTCCAGCCGCTGGCGGGCAGCACCTGGGTGTTGCCGCTGTAGCCGCGGCCCGAGCTGAAGGCGATGATCCGCATGCTATCGTTGGGGTGCAGTTGGTCGATCAGCTCGTTCACCAGCTGCTTGGCCTTGTAGATGCGGCGCTCAGTCGGCTCGTGCCAGGCCGCGTTGGCCCCGCCTGTGCACTGGGTGCTGTAGGGCAGCGCGCTGGGCGAGAGCGACTCGCAGCGTACATTTGCGCCGGACAGCGTGCCTTCGCCGTCGGGCGTGTAGCTCATCGAGCCGCTGACATCCAGCACCACCAGAAACTGGTATGGCGTCTCGGGCGTGGTGACGATCTCGTGGTAGGCAGGCCGCAGCGCCACCGCGCCGCTGAGCGTGCGGGGTGGTACGGGGGTGGCTGGCTCGCCAATGTCGGGCGTGATGGTTGGGATGGCGGTTGGGTCGACACTTTCGGGCGGCGGAAGAAAGATCTCGGGCGTGGGTGTGGGGTCGGTCGGCTCCTGGGCGAAGGCGGAGGGCACCGCGCCGCCATTCCCCAGCCCAACGAGGGCCAGGGTGCTGATCAGCGCAGCTACCCCAAGGATGCCGGAACTTCTTCTTTTCATGTTTTTACCGTGTTCTAATACATTCCCAACGGAGAAGGGAGCGTAGTTTGGCGGACGATAGGCTGTGTGGGAATAGTCTCATTATAGCGTCATAGCACCGCAGGCGCAAACAGCAGTTCTATGTGCCAAGATTTCTAGGCATTAAGGCAACAACAAGGCAACGAATACCACGAGCATTTGAATATCTGTTTGTTGTGTGGGGCGACATAGGGGGCAATGCCTGCCCCCTACGTGGTTCCGAAGCCCCTATGGGTAGCTGGCTGCGATCTGGGCCAGCATATCGGGCGAGGTGTAGCGGTAGGCCATGGCGGGCGTGGAGGCCACATCCACCATTCCCATGTCTTCGGTCTTGTTGGTCATCGTCACCGTGTACAGATCGACCGCGTAGGTCTGTTTCAGCTGGGCGGCGGCGCTGATCAGCTGGGTGATTGGGCGGTCCATCTTGTATGTTTCCGAGTACCCGATCTGGCAGGTGGCGGTATTCTGCGCTTGGCTCGCGGTAAGGCTGGGGCAGATATCTCTGGCTGTGTTTGCCGTCCCATTGGCGAAGATATTGGCGGGGCCGTCGGCCACCAGCATCACCACGGTGCGGTAGGTGGCCCCTTCGGGTGTGGTGGTGGGCGCTACGGCCAGCGCATCCTGTGCCTTGCTGATGCCAAAGGTGTTGGCCGAGCCGCCGTTGGTGATATAGGGGTTGGCGTTATAGCTGCCGACGGTGAGTAGGCTAGCCTTGAGCGCGTCGTGGTCGGATTCCCAGCCGCTGGCAGGAGCGATAGTGGTGTTGCCGCTGTAGCCGCGCCCCGAGCTGAAGGCGATGATCTCCATTCGATCTTCTGGCCGCATCACATCGATCAGATTGCTGACCATCTGCTTCGCGAGGTAGATGCGGCGCTCGTTCTCCACACGCCAGAACGAGTTGGGTCCAGAACAACCGTCTTTATACCTTAGATCTCTTGGTGCATCCCACTCGCATTGGTAATCAATGTTAGAGACTGTGCCTTCGCCATCAACATTCCAGCTCATCGAGCCGCTGACATCAAGGATGATCAGGTACTGTTTGGGCTGGCTGTCGGGCGGCGCGTCGGTGGAGGTGCGGGCGGTGGCGCTGGTGTCGAGCGCGCCGAGGCCGAGGGTGGTGCAGATGCCGCAGGCGATGAGCGCGGTGCGCAGGGCGGATGTGGGGCGCATAGAATCCTCCTGTTTGCTAGAGAAGTGGGTGAGGGGGTTGTTCCCTTGCCGATAGTATACCGTTAGGAGATTGAATGCACTGATAGTGAGAAAAGATGAAGCTGATAGTTAGGTCAATGCTACTCCTCGCGAGATGATACTACGCTTATATCTTTATGGATAAGTGGATAAGGAGATGCGGTCGAAGATCGACCGCATCATCTGCTACCCGCAGGCCACGAGACGCAGATCTCATAGGTGCCAGAAGGTAAATTAGCGAGATCGGTCTGCCGTAGCGCTGCTACCTGGCTGTATGCCGTACGAGGTCTGAAGTCTGATCTGCTCGATGGTATATGTCGGCTGCTCGGATGTGTAGACCATGGATGGCGATGATGCCACGCGCACCAAACTTTCGGTGTTGTGATCGCTTGCGTCGATGGCGAAGATCTGGATGTTAGGATGGCTCTGCTGGAACGCCTGCGCCGCCTGGATCATGGCGGTGATTGGCCTTGGTGTGCCATCCTCGGTCACGCCAAGGTGGCAGTAGCTGGTGGTTTCGGCCTGGCCTGGGGTGAGGTAGGGGCAGCTATCCTCGGCGGTGTTGGGCGTGCCGTCGAGGAATATGCTGGCCGGGCCATCGGCGATGATAATCACCACGGTGCGCGCGTTGACCTCGGCGGGCGCGGCGTCGGCCACGGCGGCGAGCGCGGCGATGCCCTGGGCGTTGGCCGAGCTGCCCTGGGTGCGGTAGGGGTTGCCGCCCACCTTGCCCGCGTGCAGCACGGCGTCCCGGAGCGTGGCGGTGTCGCTGCTCCACCCGTTGGCGGGCAGCACGGCCACGTTGCCGCTGTAGCCGATGTCGCCCGAGAAGGCCACGATGCGCATGCTGTCCTCTGGCGCTTTCAGTTCGATGAGGGTATTGAGCATCTGCTTGGCGGTGTAGATGCGCCGCTCGGTCGGCTCGCGCCAGGCGCTGGACACGCCGCCGCTGCATGTGTCCACCAGCGGCAGATTGGTGAAGTGACCCTCCTGCTCGCAGCGCACATCGACGCCGTCCAGCGTGCCATCGCCGTGGATGTTGTAGCTCATCGAGCCGCTGACGTCGAGCGCGATCAGGTAGTTGATCGGCACGTGTGTGACGATAGGGGGCGCGGCAGCGCGGCTGTGGGCGGTTGCGCTGCCGCCAAACCCAACGATCGTGGCGGTGCAGATGCTAGCTACGGCGGGAAGATGATGACGGATCATAGGAGTGCTCCTTTTGCGTTATGTTTGGCACAGTCAGCACTATAGAAAGCTCTTCCTGCCTCGTACACCCATCTTCCTGCCGTTCGCTGTATGCTTTCTGGTGGCTCTATTTCACTTGGAGAAGCGTATCAGCGATTGTTTACGCTCATCCCGATTATGCGCCGCACACATCGTCGGTGCTGGCCTTTTGGATGAAGAGCGGCGGCACGGTCTGGCCGTCAAAGGCGAGCGTGATTGCGCTGGCCCCCGCTCCGTTATCCAGCCCAACAGCGGTGTACTCGCGGGTCTCGCCATCAAGGCCAGTGTAGGTGATTGCGGCGCTCAGCTGGTAGGTGCCCGCCGCGACGCCCGCGAGGCTGTAGTTTATGCCACCCTGCTCATCCACTACAATAGGCATCTGGGCCACGGTCGAGATGCCATCCTCGCTGCGCAGTGTGACGCTGCCCTGTATAAGCCGCTCGGGGATGATTGAGCCAGTCCAGTAGCTACCATCTGTGCATATTTCTTCAAGCGCGATGCGGACGAGCTGGTTAGGATCGCTATAGTGGGCGTAGAGATCTGGGGTGGATGCCATATCGGCGAATCCCATAGTGTCTGATGTATGCGCCATGTGTATGATGGAGATATCTCCCCAGTCGAGATATAGGTATTGTTTCATGAGATTTGTCTGATTCAGCATCTCGGTGATAGGCCGATTTCGGCTATACATTGGTGAGTACCCGATCTGACAGGTGCTGCTGTTGATCGCCTGCCTCAGCGATAAGTTCGGGCAGATGTCGCGAGCGAAATTTTGGCTCCCGTCTAAGAATGTATTGGCTGGCCCATCAGAGAGCATAATAATCTTGGGGAGATATGGGCGACCATCGGGAGTATAGTAAGGGCTATACCCAAGGAGCGTTCTTGCAGCATAGATTGCCTGCGCGTGGTTTGCATTGCCCTGGGTCAGATAGGGATCGTTTGCGTAGGCCCCGATGGCCTGAAGAGAATCTTTGAGCGTCGTCTTATCGCTTGTCCAGCCAGATGCGGGCTGGGCAACAACATTGCCAGTGTACCCTCTGCCCGATGCGAAGGCGATGATCCGCATCGTATCATCTGGCGGCATCGCGTCGATGAGATTTCGGATAGCTTCTTTTGCAAGATATATTCGCCGCTCGCTCTCAACATGCCATGGGGCGTTGGGGATGGTGACGCTTGAGCCGCTTTGGCAGCGATCATAGTAGGCGAGGCTGCTGGTCCCTTCCCACTCGCAGTTGACGTTTTCTCCGGTGGCGCTGAGCGTGCCTTCTCCATCCATGTTGTAGCTCATCGAGCTGCTCACATCGAGCAAGATGGTGTATTGGTATGGTTCGTGGTCTAGATACCGGGCCTGAGATGTGTAGAGGTGAATCTGGCCGCTGCTGGCGGTCGATGTGGCGCTTGGGGCATTTGTGCGGGCGAGGCGGTCTTGAATGGCGCTTGATGGCGGCAGTATCATCAGCATCGAGCAGAAGCTGATGTGGGCTAGGGCCATCGGGATGGGGATCTGTTGGTGCATCTGCTATTTCCTTTTGTAGAGAGGGGTGAACAGCTGCGTATCTGCCGAATGCTACGATTGCCTAGGCCATGGCGCACCTCCTTTTTGCAAAATGCTGGTTGCGCCGCCTTTCGATGAAGCCGCGCACAATCATGACGTTGGGATCTGAGAAAGGTTCCCCTAAAGATGCAGATGTAGCTATCAAAGATTTGAGCAACCTTTAGCGCCTTAATATAGACCTATTGGTGATAGAAACTTTTATCGATGCGCTCACAGTGCTGGTAAAGAGAATGTTGCCGATGCCTTGGGGGGATGCGGGGATGCCTTCGGGGAACGCGTCGTCGAGTGCACCTCCCCCGGCGAGGCTGTAGCTCATTGAGCTGCGACTGCTCTGCCGCGATCCTAGGGCTTTGAGTGGGGCGTACCCGCCATGAGACCAGCAATTTTGGGAGGATGCCTTGCTACGAGGGCTTGCGCAGGCCCCCCTACCCGCGCTGCATGCGCAGGGCGCGGTACTCGCTGGGGGCCAGCCCCACCACGGCCCGGAACTGCCGCGTGAACGAGCTGTGGTCGGCGTAGCCGCATGTCTGCGCCACCTCGGCGATGCTGCGCGGGCTGGCCAGCAGCTGCGCCGCCGCATCCACCCGTGTCTTGATGATCAGCTGCTTGGGGCTGAGGCCAAAGATCCGCTCGATCTGGCGCTCGAACTGGGCGGGCGAGAGCTGGCTCATGGCGGCGAGCGCGGGCAGTCGCAGTGGCTCGGCGTAGTGCTGCTGGATGTGGGCCACGGCGGCGGCGATGCGGGCGTACACCGGGTCGCTGCGGTCGGGGCCGCGCAGGTCGCGCGAGATTCCGGCCAGGCCCACCACCGCGCCACCCGGCCCCAGCAGCGGCAGCTTGTAGGTGAGGCACCAGCCCGGGCTGCGGCTGGGGTAGAGGTGCAGCTCCAGCCGGTCGGCCAGGGGCCGCCCGCTGGCCAGCACCTCGCGGTCCTGGGCGGCGTAGCTCGCGCCCAGCTCGGCGGGGAACAGGGCCAGCGGGTCGCGCCCGATCAGCTCCTGCTTGCTGGCGCAGCCGCAGCGCCGCATCAGCGTGGTGTTGACCACCTGGTAGCGGCCCTCGGTGTCCTTGATGAAGAAGACCACGTCGGCCAGCCGGTCGAACAGGGCCTCGGTGACGGCGGGCGCGGCGGCGGCCTGGAGAAGCGTGCTGAGCATTGTGCAAAAATCCGCATGTGTTTCGCGCTGATTGTACAAGACTTTTGCCCGCCGCGATAGTACGATGCCCGTATGAAATACGTCTCCATTGTTGACTCTCACACCGCTGGCGAGCCGACCCGCGTGGTGGTCGATGGCGGGCCGGATCTCGGCCCCGGCACGCTCGCCGAGCGCCTGGCCGTGTTCCGCGAGCGCTTCGACCGCTTCCGCTCGGCGGTGGTGAACGAGCCGCGCGGGTCGGATGTGGTGGTGGGCGCGCTGCTCTGCGAGCCGAGCGACCCCACCTGCGCCGCTGGCGTGATCTTCTTCAACAACGTGTCGTACCTGGGCATGTGCGGCCACGGCACCATCGGCCTGGTGGCCACGCTGGCCCACCTGGGCCAGATCGGCCCCGGCGCGCACCGCATCGAGACGCCGGTGGGCGTGGTGACGGCCACCCTGCACGAGGATGGCAGCGTGACGGTGCAGAACGTGCCCAGCTACCGCCACGCCCACCGCGTGCGGGTGGCGCTGGATGACGGCAGCGCTGTGACCGGCGACGTGGCCTGGGGTGGCAACTGGTTTTTCCTGTGCGAGGACCACGGCGCAGATGTCGAGCTGCCGCAGGTGGCCGCGCTCACCGATCTCGCGTGGCGCATCCGCGCGGCGCTGGAGCGCGCGGGCGTCACCGGCGCGGGCGGCGCGCCGATCGACCACATCGAGCTGTTCGCGCCAGGGCAGGGCGGGGCCAGCAGCCGTAGCTTCGTGCTCTGCCCCGGCGGCGCGTACGACCGCTCGCCCTGCGGCACCGGCACCAGCGCCAAGCTGGCCTGCCTGGCCGCCGCTGGCAAGCTGGCCCCCGGCGAGCTGTGGGTGCAGGAGAGCGTGATCGGCAGCCGCTTTGTGGCCCGCTACACCGCGCTGGGTGATGGCCGCGTGCTGCCCAAGATCACCGGCTCGGCCTTCGTGACGCTTGAGGGGCGGCTGCTGCTCGATGAGCGCGACCCGTTCCAGTGGGGGATCCGCGCCGATGCCTAGCGCCGATGTGCTGATCGTGGGGGCGGGGATCGTGGGCGCGGCCTGCGCCGCCGAGCTGGCCGCGCGCGGCGCGGATGTGGCCGTGCTGGAGCGCGATGTGGTGGGCAGCGGCGCGACGGCGGCGGGCATGGGCCACCTAGTGGTGATCGACGATAGCCCGGCCCAGCTGGCCCTGACGCGCTACTCGCAGCGGCTGTGGGACGCCATGGTGGATGCCGACCCCAGCCAGCACGACCACCTGCGCTGCGGCACCATCTGGGTCGCATCCGACGACGAGGAGCTGGCGGCCATCGGCCCCAAGCAGGCGCTCTACGCCGCCAACGGCATCGCCAGCCAGCCGCTCGATGCGCACACGCTCTACGAGCTAGAGCCGAAGCTGCGCCCCGGCCTCGCGGGCGGCCTGCTGGTGCCGGGCGACAGCGTGGTCTACCCGCCGCGCACCGCCCTGGCGCTGATGGAGCGGGCCGCCGCCGCTGGCGCGCGCCTGCTGCACGGCGAGGCCGCCGCGCTGCTGCCCGACGGCGTGCGGCTGGCCGACGGCAGCGCCATCCGCGCGGGCGCGGTGGTGGTGGCCACCGGCGCGCGCTGCCCCGCGCTGCTGCCCGAGCTGCCCATCCGCCCCAAGAAGGGCCACCTGGCGATCACCGACCGCTACCCCGGCATGGTGCGCCACCAGCTGGTGGAGCTGGGCTACATCAAGAACGCCCACGCCGCCGACGGCGACACCGTCTCGTTCAACGTGCAGCCCCGGCCATCCGGCCAGATCCTGATCGGCTCCTCGCGCCAGCCCGGCGTGGCCACCCGCCCGATCGACTTCCCCATGCTGGCGCGCATGGTCGCGCGGGCGGTGGCGTTTATGCCCGCGCTGGCGAGCTGCACCATGGTGCGCACGTGGACAGGGCTGCGCGCCGCCACGCCCGATGGACTGCCGCTGATCGGCCCGCACCCCGCGCGCCCCGGCGTGTGGCTGGCCACCGGCCACGAGGGCCTGGGCATCACCACTGCGCTGGGCACCGCGCAGCTGCTGGCTGCGCAGCTGCTGGCCCAGCCCGCGCCCATCCCGCCCGAGCCGTACCTACCCCAGCGCCTGCCCGAGCTTGCGGCGGTGGCCTAGCTTGGTTCGTGCCCAGAAGCATGCATCTAAATGTGCGGCGCTGCGTAGAGTCTACATCCATCCCGCCCCTGCATCCTCACACCTGGCGACGCATGCCAGCCAAGCGCCGCCGCTGCGAGTTTTCTCCCTGTAGCGATCTGGAGTTTTTCCATGCCGAATGTGACGGTCTTTGTTAACGGAGCGCGCATCCAGATGCCCACCGGAAGCGTGGTGGCCGCCGCGCTGGCCGCCGCCCGCGCGCCTGCCCGCATCTCGCTGGGCGGCGAGCCGCGCGGCCCGCTGTGCGGGATGGGCATCTGCTGCGAGTGCCGGGTGACAATTGATGGACAGCCGCACCGCCTGAGCTGCCAGGTGGTGTGCGCCGAAGGGATGCAGGTGAGCACCGATGAAGCAGGAATCCTTTGATGTGCTGATCGTGGGCGCTGGCCCCGCCGGGGTGGCCGCCGCGCTGGCCGCCGCCCGCTCGGGGGCGCGGGTGGGCGTGGTGGATGCCAGCCCGACCCCCGGCGGCCAGATCTGGCGCGGTGGCGCGGCCCACAGCCACGACCCCCAGTCCCGCCGCTGGCTGCCCCGGCTGGATGCCGCCCCCGGCGTGCGCGTGCTCTGCCAGACCAAGGTGGTGGCCCCGCTCGACCCCTACGCGCTGCTGGCCGAGACCCCGGCGGGCGCGGTGGAGCTGCGCTACGCCGCCGCCGTGCTGGCCACCGGCGCGCGCGAGCGCTTCCTGCCCTTCCCCGGCTGGACGCTGCCGGGCGTGCTGGGCGCGGGCGGCCTGCAGGCCCTGGTGAAGGGCGGCCTTTCGGTGGCGGGCAAGCGCGTGGTGGTGGCGGGCAGCGGCCCGCTGCTGCTGGCCGTGGCCAGCTTCCTGCGCGAGCGCGGGGCGCAGGTGCCCGTGGTGGCCGAGCAGGCCCCGCTGCGCAAGCTGCTGCCTTTCGGCGCGCTGCTGGCCGGGCTGGCCCCCGCCAAGCTGGCCCAGGCCGCCGCCTACGCCCCGGCTGGCGCGGCCTTGCGCCCCGGCTGCTGGCCGCTGGCCGCCGCCGGCCAGGTCTGGGTCGAGCAGGTGACGCTGGCCCAGGGCGAGAAGACCTGGGATGTGCCCTGCGACTACCTGGCCTGCGGCTTCGGGCTGGTGCCCAACCTAGAGCTGGCCAGCGCGCTGGGCTGCGCGCTGGCGGATGGCGTGGCCCAGGTGGATGTGTGGCAGCGCACCAGCATCGCGCATATCTACGCGGCGGGCGAGATCACCGGCGTGGGTGGCGTCGACCAGGCCCTGGCCGAGGGCCAGATCGCGGGCTACGCCGCCACCGGCAACCGCGCCGCCGCCCAGGCCCACTTCGCCCAGCGCGCGCAGGCCCACCGCTTCCGCCAGGCCCTGGAGTTCACCTACGCCCTGCGCCCCGAGCTGGCCGCGCTGGCCCAGCCCGACACGGTGGTGTGCCGCTGCGAGGATGTGGCCTACCGCGATCTGGCCCGCCACACCAGCTGGCGCAGCGCCAAGCTGCACACCCGCTGCGGCATGGGGCCGTGCCAGGGCCGCGTGTGCGGCGCGGCCACCGGCTACCTGTTCGGCTGGGGGCAAGATTCGGTTCGCCCGCCGATCGCCACCGCCCAGGTGGCCACCTTCGCATCGCTTTCCACCCTCGAATCGCATACCCAGGAGCTACACCCATGACCATCAACTGGCACGGCGTTATCCCCGCCATCACCACCCCGTTCAACGCCGACCTCAGCATCGACCACGGCTTCTTCGCCGAGCACTGCCGCTGGCAGATCGACTCGGGCTGCGTGGGCCTGGTGCCGCTCGGATCGCTGGGCGAGGGTGCGACCCTCAGCTTCGACGAGAAGCTGGTGCTGCTGGCCACTGCCGCCAAGGCCGTGGGCGACCGCGCCCCGATCATCCCCGGCATCGCCGCGCTCTCCACCGCCGAGGCCGTGCGGCTGGCCCAGGCCGCCCAGGCCGCTGGCTGCGCGGGCCTGATGGTGCTGCCGCCCTACGTCTACGCCTCCGACTGGCGCGAGATGAAGGCCCACGTCGCCGCCGTCATCCGCGCCACCGAGCTGCCGGTGATGCTCTACAACAACCCGGTGGCCTACAAGACCGATTTTACCCCCGAGCAGATCGCCGAGCTGGCCGCCGAGCTGCCCAACATGGTTGCGGTGAAGGAGTCGAGCACCGATGTGCGCCGCGTGACCGCCATCCGCGCGCTGCTGGGCGACCGCCTGAACATTTTGGTGGGCGTGGATGACGCCATCGTCGAGGGCGTGCAGGCCGGAGCCATCGGCTGGATCGCCGGGCTGGTGAACGCCTTCCCGGTCGAGTCGGTGGCCGTGCACCGGCTGGCCATCCAGGCCAAGGCTGGCGGCGACCGCGCCCAGCTGGATGCGCTCTACCGCTGGTTCCTGCCTATGCTGCGCATGGACACCGTGCTCAAGTTCGTGCAGCTGATCAAGCTGGCCCAGGAGCTGGCGGGCGTGGGCAGCGCCCGCGTGCGCCCGCCCCGCCTAGAGGTGGTCGGGGCCGAGCTGGAGGAGGCCCGCGCTGTCATTCTGCACGCGCTGGAGACGCGGCCCGCGCTGTAGCCTGCGCTGTTGAAAACGAGCATTGCGATCAATGGCGCATAGGTGACATGATTGCAGCTCCACTCTACCCACCTGGCCCATAGAGAAACCAACATTATGGAGGCCCCACCAGTTGGCCCGACCTACGGGGAACCGTTTACCACCAAGACACCAAGGCACCAAGGGAACCGATTCACCACGAAGACGCGAAGGCGCGAAGGGCACAAGAAGCGTAAAAAAATGGCGCGAAGCCAGCCCTACCCACCTGGCCCATGCGGCGAAGGTGCAGCTCATGTGTTGATGGCCATATGTACGAACAGGAGCCGCCAGGGAACGACATAGGAACGCTCAACATTGGGGGTTCGAAGGGGGCGTAGCCCCATCGCGGGGTTCACAGGGGCTGGCCCCTGTGCGCCGCCCGCGCAGGGCACACACCCAGCGCAAAAGAGGAACCCTCATCATCGAAGCCGCAACCAGTCGGCCTGACCGGGCAACGCTGCACGCATTGCCTACGGTCGGGCCGACGCGGAACCACCCCCAAAAGTGATATCGACTGAGTCGCGCGCCCCCATCGGTGAAAGTCGGCGGGGGCGCGCTGCTGTTGTTTTCCCATTGAGAAGGCGTGGGCAAGTGCTGGGGAGCTGTGGGGAATCACTCGGGAGGCGTGGGCAAGTGCTGGGGAGCTGTGGGCAAGTGCTGAGGAGCTGTGGGGAATCACTCGGGAGGCATGGGGAATTGCTCGGGAGCTGTGGGCAATGACTCGGGAGGCATGGGGAATTGCTCGGGAGCTGTGGGGAATCGCTCGGGGGCACTGCTCTGTCATTCCCCAGGCCAACAAACGGGCGGCGATGCTCTACAGCACCGCCGCCCCAAGATAAAACATGATCTACCCCGCCTGCTAGATCCAGCGGCGCACCTCGCGGGTGTAGGCGCGGTAGTCCTCGCCGAACTTCGCGGCGAGCGCCCGCTCCTCCGGCACGATCTGGAAGCGAGTCATATACAGGATGAACAGCGGCAGCACCAGCAGCGCCAGCGCGTTGCCGAAGAACACCGCCCAGGCCAGCAGCGCCAGCGCCAGCCCAAGGTACATCGGGTTGCGGGTGTGGCGGTAGATGCCCTGGCGCACCACCGTGGCGGCCTTGTCGGGGTGCAGCGGGTCCACCGTGGTGGCCGCGCGGCGGAAGGTGCGCACGCCCAGCAGCCCGATGGCCGCGCCAGCCAGCGCGATCGGCAGCGCGACGAGGCTGCGGTGCGGCACCGGCAGCGTCAGCGCCGCGCCCAGCGCGCTGAGCAGCCACATCAGCGCCGCCGCGATCAGGAACACCACCACCGGCGGAATCTTCAGCTCCATGGCACCTTTCCTTTCTGCGTTTGCCAGAGCATACCACAGCTGCGCCCGATCACTGCAGGGCATCGCCCTCACAGGGTGTCACTTTTGGCATTCCTCTCCTTTTTTTGCAACCATACGCGGGCGGGCACCAGACCCGCCCTACGGCGATGATTCCATCGCGCTTGCCCAATCGCTGTCGGTGGCAGCCATCGGGCGTGTTTCGGCGCGTAGGAGCGCGTGTACTGCCGCATCGGAATGCCCGGCCCAAAAAGTGGTACCTGCTGAGCTCCATCGCCCGTAGCGCCCGCTGGAAACATGCGCATGGCTGCGAGCTTCTGAAGCATGGGAAACATGGGTTCTGCGCTCTTTATTTTCGCAGGCGACATAATCACTGGGAATAGACGTTATCGGCAAATAATGAGCGCAAAATGAGAAAACAAAGCGAGTCGCGCATATTTCTCGCTAAGCTCAGCAAATTTTCATCTATAGCTCATTCTTATTGCAACAAGCGAATAGCAATAACCGTCCTATAATAAGGCTGGAGATCGCTGCTTATGGCCCTCTATCTGCTATCTAGGCTATAAGCATATACTGTATGGTCGTGTTCGCCCATCTTCGAGCCAGCGCATTGCCTTGCAATCTGGCTTGGATAGAGAAAGGGACTGATACTCATGAAGCGCTTTTTCGCGGCATGCGCCGCACTGCTGCTGCTCGCCCCCCTGGTCGCGCTCTCAACCCCCGCCGCCTTCGCCAAGGATGCGGGCGTGGCCACGGTCTCGCCCGCCGAGGGGCCGGTAGGCACCACGTTCAGCTTCCACTTCAGCGGCTTCGACAAGACCGAGCGCGCTGGCTACTGGCTGAATATGCCCAACGGCACCATGCTGGAGATCAACCGTGGCAAGGGCATCACCACCGTCAACGGCACGGTGGATGTGCAGTGGACGCCGCGCGCTGGCAACCCCGCGGGCTGGTGGACGATGGTGGTGCAGGGCACCCAGAGCGATGTGGTGAAAACCGTCTCGTTCCAAGTGCTGCCCTCGGATACCGCCGCCGCCCCCGGCGATGTGAATGTGGCCCCGACCACCGGCGCTGCGGGCACCACGTTTGCCTTCATGGCCACCGGCTTCGATGGCGATGAGCGCGTGGCCTACTGGCTGAACTCGCCCAATGGCACGCTGGTGTCGATCGACGACTACGAGACCTACACCAACGACGATGGCCGCGTGGACATTACCTGGCTGGCCCCGGCTGGCTCGGCCACCGGTGGCTGGCAGCTGGTGCTCCAGGGTGCCGAGAGCGGCATCGTGAAGATTATCCCCTTCGCCATCCAGTAGCACCGATCTCGCAGGACGGGCCGCGCCAGCACTGGCGCGGCCCATTTTGTTTTGCGCCTACCAGCGCGCCGCCAGGCGCGCCATAGCCCGCAGCGCGCCCGCCGCCATGGCGCTGCGCGGCCTGCCCTCGTCGAGGATGCGCAGCGTGCACACGGCCCAGCGCAGCGCGCGCTGGTCGGGCGTGTGCGCCATGGCCCACGCTAGCGTAGCGCTGCGCTGGGGAGCCAGCAGCTCGGCCCATGCGGCGTACTCGGTGCTGGCCTGGCCCAGCAGCCACAGCAGGAAGGGGATGCGGCTGCCCGCGTAGAGCTGGGGGAAGGCCTGCCGCACATCGGGCCTGCGCCGGTAGATGTGGGCGGCCACGGCGGTGATCGGCGGCAGGCTGGCCGAGGTGGCCGGGTCTTCGGCGGCGGGCTGGGCGGCCCAGGTCAGCAGCGCCTGCCATGTGGGCGCGGTGAACGTAGCATCGAGGCCATACTCGGCCTGGGCGTGCTGCGCCACCCACAGCAGCACGTCGATGCGGTGCTCGCCGTCGATGTCGGGGTAGGCCCGCCGCAGATCGCCGCGCGTGCGGTGCAGGAAGCGGGCTAGGCTGGTGATTGGCGGCGCACCAATGTCGGCTGGGTCGCTGTGGGTGGCCCAGGCCTGCAGCGCTCGCCGTGTGGGCGCGGTCAGCAGCTTGTCGAAATGTGGCGGGCTGCTCGTATACCCGCACAGCCACATGGCCAGCGAGATGCGGTCGCGCCCACGCGGGTCGGGGAAGGCGGCCTGCAGATCGCCCCGGCTGCGGTAGATGTGGGCGACCCAGTTGCTGATCGGAGGCATAGGAGTCTCTGCCGTGCCATCATTTGGAGCTGGGGCGTGCATCCAGGCGATGAAGCTTGAAAGGCAGGCGGCCTGCGCCAGCTCCGGCCAGCGCCGCTCGGCCTGGGATGATTCGACCGAGAGGTAGATCTCCTTCATCAGCGAGACGACGGCGGGCGGCAGATCATGGCGCTCGAAGAAGGTGGCGCGGCGTGGTGTGGCCTTGGGGCGTATGTCGCGCCACACATCATCCTCGCCCAGGCTGTAGCCCAGCTCGGCGAAGAAGACGGGGTACGGCTGCTCCTCGCGCAGCAGCTGCACGATCTGCGCGGGCAGCGCGCTGCGCCACTCGCCGTAGCCGCCCCTGCGGAAAAAGATGCTGCCATCCTGCGAGAGCGCCCGCATCGTGCCGATGTCGCAGCGCTCCACCGCCCGCTCGATCGCCTCAAGCGGCACGGGCTGGATGCGGTCGGTCAGGTGCTTGAGTGTGCCCACGGGGTCGTTGTAGAGCGCCTCGTAGGGCACGATATGCGATGCACCGCTGCGCACCCAGGCCGCCGAGACGCCCACGACATCCTTGAAGGTGCTCTGGATCACGCGGCGCACCGGCTCGCCGAAGCTGCCGTCGTCGAGGGCGAGGTCGGCCAGCTGGTAGAAGTTGTGGCGGCGGCGGTAGGCCCGGATGTAGTGGTAGAGCGAGAGCAGCACATCGCCGGGGTGTCGGATGGTGGTTATCAGGGTGGCCTGGGTAGCCTGCGCCCAGCGCAGCAGCTCTGGCTCGGGCCAGTAGTGCTGGTGGCTGATCCAGCGCTGGCCCTGGCGGCTGGCTATGCTGGGGTCGAAGGGGAAGTCGAGCTTGGTGGTGGGCAGATCGTAGATGGCCGCGAGCAGCTGTCGGAGCCATGTGTTGCCAGTTTTTGCGGTGCTGGCGATCAGTATTCGCTGTGGAGCTGGGGCATTCAACCGAGATCCTTTCCGTGTGTGGTGATGCCCCTAGATGTAGCAGGTATTTGTGAATTTTTGGTTTAGAAGCTGTGGAGATTTGGTGGGTTTCCTTTGGGGTGAGAAATACCCTGTTCTTTATTGTACAAATAATACAAAGAAATGCTGTGGATAGTGCTCTATTTACGCATATAAAGTAGTTTAAAGTGGATAAAGAGGCAGGATAATGCAAGAAATACCATGAAAAAATGCATGAAAGCATTTGTAAGTCTGTTTATAATCGGGCTTCATTGTGCATATTGTACAAATGTACGCGAAGGCTTGTGTGAGATTATTGCATAGACATAAAGATTCTTCTTTGCTATTATGGCATTAAATCATGTTGATGAGATCTATTACCTATTTCCCAATCAATAGGAAGTATATACGCCTTCTTTCTGCCTCATAGGACTGCAGCCTGATTGTCAGCGCCGACTTTCCCCATTGCGATGCCGCATTTGAACATGGCTTTCCTTGACTTCGCTCTATAGACACCTCGACTTTGCAGACGAGATAAATACTTATTCTATGAGTGGTTGATGGTATGCCTTTATATCATGAACTAATCTACTTATTTGATGAGTATGAGGCCATAAGAATTGCCCAACGATAATAAGGGTTCTCTCTTCATATCGTAGTGTTTGGACATATAGAGATATACGCTAGATTTATCGCAGTATAGTAGATATTTATTTATTTAGTAACTATAGGCATATGATCATACAATCGTAGCAAATGCTACAATTGTATGATCATATGCCTATTTTTTTTGTAGTTTGCACATAAAATATTTTGGTTAAATCTAGTAAACCTAAAGTTGAGGAAAATAGATTGATCATGGAGAAAATCATGATACATTCATGATCATTCAGCAGGCCACTCGCAAAATATCTAACAAGCGGCAGAATCGATAGCGATAATCGATTCTGCCGCACTCAAGGAGGCTCCCAATGCGACAGATAGCATTCTACGGCAAGGGCGGTATCGGGAAGTCCACCACGCAGCAGAACACCGCAGCAGCTCTGGCGTCCATGGGCAACAAGCTGATGGTTGTGGGCTGCGACCCCAAGGCCGACTGCACCCGCCTGCTGCTACGTGGCATTCGCCAGGCCTCGGTGCTGGACACCATCCGCGATGGCGGCAGCGAGAGCGTCACGCTGGACAAGGTGGTCTCGCCCGGCTACCGCAACGTGAAATGCGTCGAGTCGGGCGGCCCCGAGCCGGGCGTGGGCTGCGGCGGTCGCGGCGTGATCACGGCCATTCAGACGCTGGAGACGCTGGGCGCGTACCAGGACGAGCTGGACTACGTGTTCTACGACGTGCTGGGCGACGTGGTGTGCGGCGGCTTCGCCATGCCCATCCGCGAGGGCTACGCCGAGGAGATCTACATCGTCTGCTCGGGCGAGTACATGGCGCTCTTCGCCGCCAACAACATCTCCAAGGGCATCAAGAAGTTTGCCGAGCGCGGCTACGCCCGCCTGGGCGGCCTGATCTGCAACTCGCGCCTTGTGGAGAACGAGTACGAGCTGGTGAGCGAGTTCGCCAAGCGCCTGAACACCAAGCTGATCCACTTCGTGCCGCGCAGCAAGGACGTGCAGCGCGCCGAGATCAACAAGCGCACCGTGCTCGACTTCGACTCCGAGCTGCCGCAGGCCAAAGAGTATCTGACCCTGGCCGACAAGATCGAGCACAACGAGGATTTCACCATCCCCACGCCGATCTCGCAGGACGAGCTGGAGGATCTGATGCGCGAGTACGGCATCGTCGACTAGACTAGCGGGCCGCCGGATGCCCGAAGGAGGCGCGCAATGGAACCCACCGAACCCCGACCGAACAGCGAGTGCCAAGGCAGCTGTATCCCGAAGGTTGATCTCTCGAACCACCCGTGCTACAGCCGCGCCGCGCACTTTCGCTTTGGGCGCATCCATGTCCCGGTCGCGCCGCGATGCAATATCCAGTGTAACTACTGTATTCGCAAGTACGCCTGCCCGAATGAGAACCGCCCTGGCGTCACCATGCGCGTGATCTCGCCCGACGAGGCCATGAACACCATCCGCGACGCGGTGGCCAAGGAGCCGCGCATCCGGGTGCTAGGCGTGGCTGGCCCGGGCGACGCGCTGGCCAACGACCCGACCATCGAGACCTTCGCCCGCGCCAAGGAGGAGTTCCCGCAGCTGACCCGCTGCATGTCCACCAACGGCCTGCTGCTGCCCGACCGGATCGACGACATCGACCGCGCTGGTGTGACGGCCCTGACCATCACGATCAACGCGGTGGACCCCGCGATCGGCGAGCAGATCTACGCGCACGTGCGCTACAAGGGCGTGACCTACCGCGGGCGCGAGGCCTTCGCACTGCTGCACAGGCAGCAGATGGAGGGCCTGCGCGAGGCGGCGATGCGCGGCATGGTGGTGAAGGTGAACTCGGTGCTCATCCCCGGCGTGAACGATAGGCACCTGGTGGAGGTGGCGCGCAAGGTGCGCGACCTGGGCGCGTACATCATGAATATCATCCCCATGCTGCCGCTGGCGAAGTTCAAGGACATCCCCGAGCCTTCGCTGGCCGATGTGAACCGCGTGCGCAATGAGTGCGGCCAGATAATCCAGCAGTTCCGCAACTGCACGCGCTGTCGCGCCGATGCGATCGGCGTGCCCGGCGAGGAGGGCAGCGGCTGTGGCGCGGGCGCGGGTGCGGCCAAGGAGAAGACCTGCACGCCCAAGTTTATGGGCGGCAAGGCTATCGTGCGGCTGAAGCCGACCGACCCGATCTAGGCTGTGTGCTGGCTGGGACCGCCAGGGCACTGCCCGCTCTGGCGCTCGATGGCGAGCACCCACATCCTACGAGCACGTTGACCGATCAGATAGAACCTCATCTGCGCGAGAGCAAAAAGACGACGACGAGCACACATTTATGCAGTGTCGCAGCGCAAAAACAATGACGTATTGCTGTTTTTTTCTCTTGCTGTTGCGGAAGCGAAGGAAGATCATGAAATTTAAATGTAACATTGCGCTGACTGAGCGCGAAGGCCATATCGCGATCAAGGGCCAGGATGGCTGCCAGCGCAGCGATGGCTCGAACTGCTTTATCAAGAGCAATGTGCCCACCACCCCGGGCGACATGACCGAGCGCGGCTGCACCTACGCCGGATGTCGTGGCGTGGTCGGCGGGCCGGTGAAGGATGTCATCCAGCTCACCCACGGCCCGATCGGCTGCGCCTTCTTCTCGTGGGGCTACCGCCCGCACCTGGCCGAGACCGACTTCCACATGAAGTACACCTTCGTGAGCGACATGAACGAGTCGAACATCGTGTTCGGCGGCGAGAAGAAGCTGCTGCAGTGCATCGTGGAGGCCGCGCAGGAGTTCCCCGAGGCCAAGGGCGTGTTTGTCTACAACACCTGCTCCACCGCGCTGATTGGCGACGACGGCAAGGATGTGGCCAAGCAGGCGACGGAGATCATCGGCAAGCCCGTGGTATTTTTTGAGTGCGAGGGCTTCCGCGGCGTTAGCCAGTCGGCGGGCCACCACGTGGGCAACGAGACGATCTTCAAGGAGCTGGTCGGCTCGGTCGAGCCGGAGGGCGACTTCAGCAACTCGATCAACATCATCGGCGACTACAACATCAAGAACGACATCCGCACCTTCGAGCCGCTGTTCGAGGCCATGGGCCTGCAGATCATCGCGCGCTTCACCGGCAACGTCTCGGTCGACGACCTGAAGATCATGCACAAGGCCCAGCTGAACGTGGTGCACTGCCAGCGCTCGGCCACCTACATCGCCGAGATGATGCGCGACAAGTATGGCACGCCCTTCATCGACGTGACGCTCTGGGGCATTAAGCACATGTCCAAGGCCCTGCGCGACACCGCCGCCTTCTTTGGGCTAGAGGACCGGGCCGAGGAGGTGATCGCCGCCGAGCTGGCCAAGATCAAGCCGAAGATCGACTACTACCGCGAGCGCTTCGCGGGCAAGACGGCCTTTGTCTACCAGGGCGGCCCGCGCTCGTGGCACTGGATCGAGCTGCTGCGCGAGATCGGCATCGAGGTGATGTACGCCGCCACCACCTTCGGCCACGAGGACGACTACCAGAAGATCTTTAGCCAGATCAGCGATGGCGCGCTGGTGGTGGACAACCCCAACGTGCCCGAGATCGAGGAGATCCTGCGCGAGTGCAAGCCCGATCTGTTTATCTCGGGCAACAAAGAGAAGTACGTGGCCTACAAGCTGGGCGTGCCGTTTGTGAACGGCCACACCTATGACACCGGCCCCTACGCGGGCTTCTCGGGCATGGTCAACTTTGCCCGCGACATCGACAAGGCGCTGCACGCGCCGATCTGGGGCCTGCTGTCGCAGCAGGGCCGACCTGTGCCGTCGTCACTTTCAGCCGCAGGAGACTAAGCCATGAGCGTGATCACCAAGCAGCAGCGCGCAGTCGCCATCAACCCCAGCCGCGCCTGCGCCCCCATGGGCGCGATGCTGGCCAACTTCGGCATCCACGGCGCGCTGACCATCAACCACGGCTCGCAGGGCTGCGCCACCTACCCGCGCCACCAGATGGCCCGCCACTTCCGCGAGCCGATCGAGGTGGGCACCACGTCGCTCACCGAGCGCACCACGGTCTACGGCGGCAAGGAGAATCTGATCGCCGCGCTCAAGAACATCTACGAGCGCTTCCACCCCACCATGATCACGATCTGCTCGACCTGCCTCTCCGAGACGATCGGCGATGACATGATGGCGATTGTGGACGATTTCCGCAGCGCCTACCCCGAGATGGATGTGCCGATCTTGGCCGTCAAGACGCCATCCTACGTGGGCACGCACATCACCGGCTTCGACAGCTACCTGAAGCAGCTGCTCACCGAGTTCCCGCAGCGCCGCGCCAGGGGCGAGACCAACGGCAAGGTCAACATCATCCCCGGCTGGGTGAACCCCGGCGACATCCGCGAGCTGAAGTCGATCGCGCACGAGATGGGCGTGGATGCCACCATCCTCACCGACTACTCCGACACGCTGGATGGCGGCTTCTACACGCCGCGCCCGCACTTCCCGCCCGGCGGCACCACGCTGGACGAGGTGCGCGACTGCTCGCGCGCGCTGGGCACGCTGGCCATTCAGCGCTACGTGGGCGGCGAGGCGGCCAAGGTGCTGCAGCGACGCCACAACGTGCCCGCGCACATCCTGCCCATGCCTATCGGCCTGTACAACACCGACATGTTTGTGCAGACGCTCACTAAGGTCTCGGGCAAGCCGGTCTCGCCCGCGCTGGAGAGCGAGCGGGCCAGGCTGCTGGACGCCCTGGTGGACACCCACATGTTCACCACCGGCACCCGCGCGGCCATCTACGGCGACCCCGATCTGGTGGAGGGCCTGACGCGGCTGGTGGCCGAGATGGGCATTCAGCCCGCCTACGTGCTCTCGCCGTCCGACTTCGAGGCCTGGGGCAAGCAGATGCAGGCCATGACCGAGGAGCTGGGCGTAGAGAGCGAGATCTTGCTCAAGGCCGACCTGCACGAGCTGCACAAGCGGATCAAGGCCAGCCCGGTCGACCTGATCATCGGCCACTCGAAGGGCAAGTTCATCGCCGATGCCGAGGACATCCCGCTCATCCGCGCGGGCTTCCCGGTAGAGGATCGGGTGGGCTACCAGCGGCGCTCGGTGGTGGGCTACAAGGGCGCGATCGCGCTGGTGGATGAGATCACTAACGCGCTGCTGGCCCGCAAGGGCACCAGCGTGATCAGTAGCACCCTGCTGACCCTGGATGTGGAAGGCCCCACCAACATTCCCCTGAGCGGTGGCGGCTGTGGCGGCGGCTGTGGCGGCCAGAACTAGCTTGCTCCTCCCCGTGTCGCTGGCAAATTGCTGCCAGCGACACGGCGTTCTTTGCAGGGAAAGCGTTCCACTGCAGGGAAGCTACCTTGGTGGTAGGTCGATCTCTTGCTTCGCC
>WBOU01000025.1:42858-50397 GCA_009268125.1 Chloroflexia bacterium SDU3-3
CCCTTTTGCTCCTTGGTGCTTTGGAGTCTTGGTGGTAAAAACATGCTGCCGATCAAGAACGCATCGGCCCTGCGCGCCACGGCATTTTGTTGATCTTTTGAATCCTATGGGCTATGATAGCCGTATCAGAAGCGCATCTATGTGAACATCGTTGCGGCATCGCCATGTGCTTGCTGGTAGCCTGCTGTCGCTAGTGATCTGACGAGCTGCCTTCGCTTGTCTGGCACCTGCACTCACGGCAGGCCATCCCGAGCTTGAGAAAGGATCGCACTGTGGATCGACAGACTCTGATCAACCACCTGAATGAAGATCTCGCCGGCGAGCTGAGCGCGATCATCCAGTACATCACCTACGCGGCCAAGTGCACCGGCCCCTACCGCCCGCAGCTGTCCCAGTTCTTCCTGGCCGAGGTCCCCGACGAGCAGGGCCACGCCCAGTTTCTCGCCAACAAGATCGTGGCCCTGGGCGGCGAGCCGACCACCGTGGCCCGCCCGGTGGCCGCCGCCGAGACCAACCGCGAGATGCTGGAGGCCGTGCTGGCCGCCGAGCGCAAGGCCACCAAGGACTACACCGCCCGCGCCATCGAGGCCGAGGCGGCGGGCGAGAAGGGCCTGGCCATCCAGCTGGAGAATATGATCTTGGATGAGAGCGGCCACGCCGAGGAGACCGAGCGTATCCTGCGCGACTGGCCGCTGTAGACGCGCCCGCGATCAGCTGCCGGGCGCGGTGGTGAAGCAGCACGGCGGCGGGCAGATCGTCACGCTGATCCAGCCGACCGAGGCGCTGCTGGCGGCGGCTGGTGAGGCCGCCATCCACCATCGGCTAGGCGAGCGACGCCAGGATACCTGCGTATCCTGGCGTCGCTGCTCTTGCGATTAACAGCTAGGTGTTAGTTGGGCGAAGATGTCTGATTCTGCGAGTTTTTGCCTGTGCCTTTTGGCCGGGGCGTAGAGCGCCTGTGCTACTATCGTCCCACGGCAAAATAGTTTGTGTTACGAAGGGTTCTCTTTGTCCGTAGGGGGATTCTCGATGGCGTATCCAGCTTCTCGTCGGCCCGCGTTCTACCTCGCATCGCTTGCTCTGATCGGGATGTTCACGCTTGCGGGCATGCTGCCCGCGCCTTCGTCGGCGAAGACGGATGACGACACGTCCTCTACGCTCCAGCAGGCCTTCAGCGCCGCCGCGAGCGAGTTCCAAGTTCCCGCGCCGCTGCTGCTGGCGGTCTCGTACAACCTGACGCGCTGGGAGACCCACGCGGGCCAGCCGAGCGCCAGCGGCGGCTATGGCCCGATGCACCTGATCCACGCCGAGGAGGGCCACTTCCACCAGCGCGGCGACGAGGCCGACGATGCCGCCGCGGAGGTCGATCTCGACTCGCCGCTGCTGACGCTGGATGCGGCGGCGAGCCTGCTGGGCACATCGCCCGAGCTGCTGCAGACCGACGCGACGCAGAACATCCGCGGTGGCGCGGCGCTGCTGGCCCGCTACGCCCGCGAGCTGAGCGGCGGCGGCCTGCCCAGCGGCGCGGCGGGCTGGTACGGCGCGGTGGCCAAGTTCAGCGGCTGGCGCTCGGCTGCCCAGGCCCAGGGCTTCGCCGACGATGTGTACGCCACCATGCGCGCTGGCGCGGTGCGCACCACCAGCGAGGGCCAGCGGCTCGCGCTCTCGCCCCAGGCCGTTGTAGCCAACAAGCTCACCGCCAAGCCGCTGGGCCTGATCGAGAACACCGCTGCGGTGGCCGACTGCCCGGCCACGCTCGACTGCGACTACGTGCCCGCCGCCTACACTACCACGACCTCCTCCTACGGCAACTACGATCTGGCCAACCGCCCGGTTGATGGCGCGGACATCCGCTACATCATCATCCACGACACCGAGACCAACTACACCAACACGCTGAAGGTGTTCCAAGACCCGGCGCACCAGGCGGCGGCACACTACGTGGTGCGCTCGCAGGATGGCCACGTGACCCAGATGGTGGAGCACCGCGATGTGGCCTGGCACGCGGGCAACTGGGATGTGAACACGCACTCGATCGGCATCGAGCACGAGGGCTGGGCGATGGAGGGCGCCACCTGGTACACCGAGGCGCTCTACTCGGCCTCGGCCAAGCTGGTGCGCTACCTGTGCGAGAAGTACGGCATCCCCATGGATCGCCAGCACATCATTGGCCACGACGAGGTGCCGGGAGTGAACGCGGCGCGCCAGGCGGGCATGCACTGGGATCCCGGCCCCTTCTGGGATTGGGACCACTACATGGCGCTGGTGAACGCGCCCAGCAACGCCTCGGCCAGCACCGACGTGCGGCACACCATCAGCATCCGCCCCGACTTCGACACCAACATGCCAGCCATGACCTACTGCCCAACCACGGCCACCTGCGCTGCGGTGACGCCCCAGCCGTCGAACTTTATCTACCTGCGCACCCAGCCGATCGAGTCGTCGCCGCTGATCACCAACCCCTTCATCGGTTCGTCGCCGACGCTGGCCAACAACTGGGCCAACAAGGCTGCGGCGGGCCAGCAGTTCTACCGCGTCGACCAGCAGGGCGACTGGGATGCGATCAACTTCAGCGGCCAGAAGGCCTGGTTCTACAACCCCGGCGGCATCAACGCCCAGCCCAGCGTGGCGACCGCGCTGATTACGCCCAAGGCGGGCAAGTCCTTCATCTCGGTGTATGGCGTTTCCTACCCTGAGGATGCGGCCTACCCGGCGGGCATGACGCCGCGCGCCGTGACCGAGGTCTACCAGCTGCCTGCGGGCCAGATCTACGCTGCGACTGAGGTCTTTACCGGCACCGCGCTCTACGCGCCGGATTATATTCCGACGTATGATCCGACCCGGCACTATGTGATCACTGGCCAGCGGAAGTACTACAAGATCTCCTACAACCATCGTTCGGGCTTTGTGAACGCCGATGATGTGGAGATCGTCTCGGAGGCCGAGCCGACGCCGACGGCTACACCGACGGCTACACCGACTGATACCGCCACCCCGACAGCAACGCCGACTGATACCGCCACCCCGACAGCAACGCCAACTGTGACGACCACGCCTGGAACGCCGACGCCGACGGCCACGCCCAAGACGCCGACGGCCACACCCAAGACGCCGACGGCCACACCCAAGACGCCGACGGCCACGCCCAAGACGCCGATGGCCACGCCCAAGACGCCGACAGCGACGCCCAAGACGCCGACAGCGACGCCCAAGACGCCGACAGCGACGCCCAAGACGCCGACAGCGACGCCCACGGTCGTGCCGACGCCAGGCAGCGGGCCAGATACCTTCGTCTACCTGCCGCTGATCACCCGCTAGATCTATCGGTCAGGCCAGTCGGCATAGGCAAAAAGAACGGTCTGGGCTGCATACAGCCCAGACCGTTCTCTTCTAGGCCGAAGGCCAGCCTAGCGGTCGATCGTGAAGCTTACCACCGCCTCGCGCCCGCTCTCCTGGCCGTGCGCCACCAGCTGCCACGTGCCTAGCGGCGCGTCGGCGGCGGCCTGCCAGCCCCACGAGGCCCGGCCATCCGGCCCAGCCTGCGCGTTGCCAATCGTCTCGGCGCTGATCACGCGGCCATCGGGGCTGTTCAGCCACACGCTCAGCTTCTCATCCTTGCTGAAGCCCGCCGCCGAGAAGTGGAAGGGCACGTCGCGCGTGCCGTGCTCGGGGCTGACTGTCAGCGAGGCGCTGGGTGCGCCGCCGTTGCCCGTGATCGTCACCACGATGTCGCGGTTGAGGTTGCTTTTGGTGCCGCGCAGGTAGATGTGCCAGGTGCCCGCCGCCGCATTTTCGGGCGAGATCCACCAGCCGTCCACGCGGCCCTCGGCGCTGGCAGGCCCCTTCAGGTGGGCGTCGGCATCGGCCAGCGCGCCGCCCGGCCCGCTCACCGATATGGCCACCTCCTCGGCGGCGGTGAAGCCGTTGGCGAAGAAGGTGAACGACGCGCCCGCCCGGTCGGCTGCCGGGGTCACGCCGTAGGCCTCGTTGCGCTGCGGCGAGGGCGCGGGGTCGCCGATGGTGAACGGGATCACCTGCTCAAGGCCGCTCTTCTTGCCGTGCACCACCATCTGCCAGCGGCCCTCGGCGATATCGTCGGGGGCGACCCACTTCCACGAGGCCCCGCCACCCACGGTGGCCGCGCCGATCTCGGTGCGCTTCACCGTCACCACCTCGCCGCTGGGCGAGTTCAGCCAGGTGCTGATCTGCTCGCCTGGGCTGAAGCCGCCTGCGTAGAACAGGAATGTGGTGCCCGCAGGCCCCACCTCGGGGCTGACGTTCGTCACCGCCGCCTGCGCGGCGGCCATGGGCAGCAGCGCCGCCAGCATACCGACACATAGTATCCAATTGCGTAGTGAACGCATGGGTTCCTCCTTCAGCGTACGCGATAGTACAGCCTTGTCGGTGACAAGTGTACGAAATTGCCCCCGGCGTTGTCAAACGCCGGAGGGGTGAGAGCGGCATCATCTGATCAGATGATTCGCCGCTCCAATCATCTCTTCTTCTTCGCTCCCAGTTTTTTTCAAAAAATGAAAGGAAGCTGTGGAGGTTCTCCCACAGCTTCCTTTCACTTGGTGTGCTGATGCCTAGCGGGCCAGCCGATACACGCTGAAGCCGCCCTGGTCGTAGACCTTCGTCACCAGCCCCAGCGATTCAAGCGTGGACTGCCAGTCGGCGTGCAGCGCGGCCATCTTGGCATGGTCGATCACCAGGTAGTCCACCTGCCAGCGCTGCATCAGCCGCAGCGAGCTCTCGTCGGGGAAGCGGTAGTAGATGTCCTGTCCCTCGCGGAAGGCCGCCGGGGTGAAGGTGCCGTTGCCCTGGCTCACCGGCTTGTCGGCGTAGATCATGGTCAGGAACTCGGTCGGGCCGCCGACCTTGTGCGGCAGGTCCACCACCGAGCCATCGCCCGGCTGGTCGCGCAGCCACACATCCACCGGTCTGGCCTGCACCTCGCTCAGCGGGATGACCGAGGCCGATTCGGCCAGCACCAGCGCGCCTGCCAGCGCCCAGGCCGCGTGCCAGCGCGCGCCGCGCAGCCGCTGGGCCAGCCGCTCCAGCGCAACGCTGGCCAGCACGCCAGCGCACAGCATCACATACAGCTCCATGCGACCCCAGGTGCGGATGCTGCTGAAGCCCGGCAGTTCGTAGAGCAGCTTGGCAGGCAGCGGGATGCTGATGCTCTCGCCCAGCCTCAGGTCCGGCCCCAGCGACAGTAGCCCGAACACCAGCAGCATCGCGCCTAGGGCCAGCGCGGGCCGCTGCTTTCGCCCCAGCCACAGCCCGGCCAGCGCCAGCGCGATCACGGCGTAGCCCGGCGAGGCGTAGTGCTCGCCGCCGTCCGGCGGGTAGAGGCTAGTGGCCCACGCGCCCCACAGCGGGTGCAGCGGGTTGGGCAGGATGTAGCTGATTGGCTTGACCGCGTGCAGCGCCAGCTGCGCGTACTGGTGCTGGTAGGTCAGGCCCTCGGCCTGGGCCTCGAAGTAGGGCTGCAGCGCAGGCAGGATCAGCGCCACGCTCAGCGCCGCCATCAGCGCCAGCGGCTGCCACACCTCGCGCAGCGTGGCCAGCAGCCCGCGCGGCCCCACCCGCACCAGCGTGTAGCCCACCACCAGCAGCGGCGTGGTCACGCCGTAGATCATCGAGCTCCAGGTGGCCAGCACATAGGCCGTGGCCGCCAGCCAGCCATCCCAGGTGCGCCGCCGCGTCAGCATGCCCTCCCAGGCGTACAGCAGCAGCGGTGCCCACTGCGATGCGCTGATCCCGAAGTGGCCGGTGGCGTGGAAGAACCGCCGCACGCTGAAGGCGTAGATCAGCCCGGCCACGAAGGCCGCGCCCGCCCGCGCCCCCAGCCGCCGCGCCAGCAGGTAGGTGAAGAAGCCGCTCAGCGCGAAGGTCAGCAGCAGGTTGATGTTGTAGCTCACCGTCGGCCCGAAGATCAGCGTGAGCGGGATGTACAGCATGTGCTGCGCCGCCGAGATCTCCGAGCTGGTCAGCTCCGCGCCGTTGGGGAAGAACAGCTGCGGCACATAGGTGGGCGAGGTGTGGCGCTGCAGCAGCGCCTCGCTGTACCACTGCATCTTCCACAGGTACTCCCAGTTGTCGCCCGCCGCGCCCATGATGTGGGTGGTGAAGTGCAGCACCAGCGGCAGCAGCATCACCGCGCTCACCGCTAGATAGCCCGCCAAGGCCCGCCAGTGCTCGCCGGCCCAGGCCCGCAGGCTGGCCACGCGCCCCGCCTCGCCCGCGCCCCAGCGCAGCCGCGCGCCCAGCGCCAGCCCCAGCGCCGCGCACACCGCCAGCGTGAAGCCCAGCGCGTGCCAGCGGTTCACAAAGCGCATGTCGCTGTGGCGCATGGCCAGCAGGATGCACAGCAGCAGGCTTGCGCTCAGCGCCTGCGCCCACGGCGGGGCCTGGTGCGCCGCCAGCAGCGCCGCCAGCAGCCCCACCGCCAGCGCGATCAGTGCAACCTGCAGCGGCACCATCCACGCGGGCGCGGCCTCCGCCGCCCAGCTCGCCTCGAACATCGCGATGCCCAGCTTGCGCTCGCTCTTGTTCACCTCGTCGGGCGCAAAGGTGGGGCTTTCGAACCGCACCTCGTTGCGGCCCCAGCGCACCTGGCTGGCGGGGATGGCCAGCGCGTAGGTTCGCGCCTGCTCGCCCACGTCGATCTGCATCAGCGGCTGGCCGTTGAGCGATACGGTGGTGCGGATCGGCCCCGGCGCGCTGGGCCAGGGCGCGCTGGCGCGGAAGCGCAGCACGTACGCGCCCACGCCCTGCGCTGGCAGCCGCAGCACGCTGTCGCCGTCGGTCCAGCGGAACCCGCGCCCGTCGGGCGTGGTCTCGGCCAGGTTGAAGCCCTGGGTGAGCGGCGCGCCCACCCCGCCCAGCGAGAAGGACATGCGGTCGTTCAGCGGGGCCGCCCACAGAAAGGCGGCGCTGATCAGCAGCGCGATCAGGCTTGGCAGCAGGGCGCGGGCGTAGCGCGCCCCGCCTGTGGCCACGGGCCGTCGGGCGGGGCGTGGGGTGGAGGTATATGGCTCGACCATGGGGCTATCCTCAGTGCTGTGTGGGCGATCTGGTGCGCTGGGCGCTGCTGCGGGTGCTGACAGCGGGGCCGCATGTTGCTCGCAGCAATGCGCAATCGGCGGCGGCGCTGTAAAGCGCCCTCCCAGCCGCCTATGGTAAAAGAGAATAGCGATTTGTCAAGCGCGGGCCAGGCGCGTAGGGCCTCTGCGCTCCCAGTGCGCAGAAGACTCTTTACCACCAAGGCTCCAAGACACCAAGCAACACAAGAGGACAAATATCATGAAGGCGTAGAGGCGCGAGGGGAGCACAAGAGGGCGAAAAACCACAGAGGAACGCCTTATATTGGGGATTCCAAGGGGGCGATGCACCCTGGCGGGGTTCCAAGGGGCAGGCCCCTCACATGGTGTCACTTTTGGGAAGTGTCAGAAGTACACTTTCCAGCGAACGGGCATGGATAGACCGAACGCGTGCTGGCGGTTTTGCCACGCGATGGCCAGGGTGAACAAGCTG
>WBOU01000026.1 GCA_009268125.1 Chloroflexia bacterium SDU3-3
AACTCGTACTTGCTGAGCAGCTCGCGCAGCTCCATCTCGACCAGCTCCAGCAGCTCCTCGTCGTCCATCATGTCGACCTTGTTCAGGAAGACGACCATGGCGGGCACCTGCACCTGGCGAGCCAGAAGGATGTGCTCCTTGGTCTGGGGCATGGGGCCGTCGGGGGCCGAGACCACCAGGATCGCGCCGTCCATCTGGGCCGCGCCGGTGATCATGTTCTTGATGTAGTCGGCGTGGCCGGGGCAGTCCACGTGGGCGTAGTGGCGGTTGTCCGTCTCATACTCGACGTGGCGGATGGCGATCGTGATACCACGAGCGCGCTCCTCAGGAGCGTTGTCGATCTGGTCGTAGCTCGTGAACTTCGCCGCGCCGCGCAGCGCCAGCACCTTGGTGATGGCAGCGGTCAGCGTGGTCTTACCGTGGTCGACGTGACCAATGGTCCCGATGTTGACATGCGGCTTGGTTCGCTCGAACTTCTGCTTCGCCATGACTGTGCATTACTCCTTAGATAGGATTTAAGTTTGGAATGCAGGTGCCTGGGCTATGGCTCCTGCCCTGGCCCAGGCACTGGTACCTATGCTTACTGACCGCGCTTCTCGATGATTTCCTTCGCCAGGTGGTCGGGCAGCGCCTGGTAGTACGCAAACTCCATCGAGGAGGTCGCGCGGCCCTGCGTTGCCGAGCGGAGGTCGGTGGTGTAGCCGAACATACCTGCCAGCGGCACATATGCGCGCACCACCTGCGCGTTCGCGCGGCCCTCCATACCCTCAACCTGGCCACGGCGCGAGTTCAGGTCGCCCAGCACGGTGCCGAGGAAGTCCTCGGGGGTGGTGACCTCAACCTTCATGATCGGCTCGAGCAGCACCGGGCGGCCCTTGCGGACGCCGTCTTTCAGCGCCATCGAGGCAGCGATCTTGAACGCCATCTCAGAGGAGTCAACCTCGTGGAAGGAGCCATCGTACAGGGTGGCCTTGATATCAACCACGGGGAAACCGGCGATAACGCCTGTCTCCATCGCCTCTCTGATACCGGCCTCGGCTGGCCCAATGTACTCGCGCGGGATCGAGCCGCCGACGATGCTATTGATGAACTCGAAGCCCTTGCCCGGCTCGTTCGGCTCGAAGCGAACCTTCACGTGGCCGTACTGGCCCTTACCGCCGGACTGGCGGACAAACTTGCTGTCGATATCGGCAGCCTGGGTGATCGACTCGCGGTAGGCCACCTGGGGCTTACCAACATTCGCCTCGACCTTGTACTCGCGGCGCATGCGGTCGACGATAACTTCGAGGTGAAGCTCGCCCATACCAGCGATGATCGTCTGGCCCGTCTCCTGATCCGAGGAGACCTGGAAGGTCGGATCCTCTTCCGAGAGGCGAGCGAGCGCCATACCCATCTTGTCCTGGTCCGACTTGGTCTTCGGCTCGACGGCCAGCCGGATGACCGGCTCGGGGAAGCGGATGCTTTCGAGCACGATCGGGTTCTCAGGATCGCAGATAGTGTCGCCGGTGAAGCTGTACTTGGGGCCGATGATCGCGGCGATATCGCCCGCGTAGACCTCTTTAATGTCCTCGCGGTGGTTCGAGTGCATCTGCACCAGGCGACCAATGCGCTCGCGCTGATTGCGGCTGGTGTTCAGCACATAGCTACCGGCCTCCAGCTTGCCCGAGTAGGCGCGGAAGTAGGCCAGCTTGCCGACGTAGGGGTCGGCCACGATCTTGAACACCAGGCCGGCGAAGGGCACATTCTCATCCGCAGCGCGGATGATCGGCTCGACGCCCTCTTCGCCAAGCACCTCGCCAGGGTGGGTACCCTGCACAGCCGGGATCTCCAGCGGCGAGGGCAGGAAGTAGACCACAGAGTCGAGCAGGCGCTGCACGCCCTTGTTCTTGAGGGCCGAGCCGCAGAGCACCGGCACCAGCTTGTTGTCGATGACGGCCTTGCGCAGAGCGCGGCGCATCTCTTCGAGACCAAGCTCCTCGCCCTCCAGGTAGAGCAGCATCAGCTCATCGTCGGTCTCGGCGATGGCCTCGATCATCTCCTGGCGAGCGGCCTCGACGCGCTCCTTGTACTCCGCCGGAACGTCCTCGAACTCCTCGTGGCGGCCAGCATCGTCGGTGTAGATGATCGCCTTGTTCTGCAGAAGGTCGATGATACCGCGGAAGCGGTCCTCAGCGCCGATCGGCAGCTGGATCTGCACCGGCTTTGCGCCGAGGCGATCCTTGATCATCTGCACCGTGCGCTCGAAGTTTGCGCCTGTGCGGTCCATCTTGTTGACGAAGCAGATGCGCGGAACGTGGTACTTATCGGCCTGCCGCCACACCGTCTCCGACTGCGGCTCGACGCCGGCCACGGCATCAAACACCACCACACCGCCATCGAGCACGCGCAGCGAGCGCTCTACCTCGGCAGTAAAGTCGACGTGTCCAGGAGTGTCGATAATGTTCACGCGGTAATCCTCGCCCGCAACCTGCCACGAAGCCGTGGTGGCCGCAGCCGTGATCGTGATCCCGCGCTCACGCTCCTGCTCCATCCAGTCCATGATAGCAGTGCCCTCATGGACTTCGCCGATCTTGTAACTGCGACCGGTGTAGAACAGAATTCGCTCGGTCGTAGTCGTCTTGCCCGCGTCGATGTGGGCGATAATACCGATATTTCGAATTCTTTCGAGCGGGTATTCTCGTGCCATACTGTTATATTTCTCCTCGACGCGTACGCTCAGACGACGCGCGGCCACATAGGCCGATGAGGGGTGCGCCGCGCCGCAGCGCCCGCGTAGCGCGGGGCGGCAGAAGCACCGCCCTTAGAATTTGCCATAGTGAGAGAACGCGCGGTTGGCCTCAGCCATACGCTGGACATCTTCCTTGCGCTTGATCGTGTTGCCGGTGTTATTGTAGGCATCCACAATCTCAGTCGCAAGCTTCTCGTGCATCGGCTTGCCGGAGCGGGCGCGAGCCGAGATCAGCAGCCAGCGCATCGCCAGCGCCTGGCGGCGGTCGGCCTTCACCTCGACGGGCACCTGGTAGGTCGCACCGCCGACGCGCTTGGGCTTGACCTCGATGGCCGGGCCAGCGTTGCGCAGCGCGATCTCGAACACCTCAATCGGCGTCTTGTTCAGCCGCTCGGCGGCCAGATCCAGCGCCTCGTAGACAATCTTCTGCGCCACGCTCTTCTTGCCGCGCTGCATCACCTTGTTGATGAACTGCGACATCGGCACGCTATTGAACCGAGCATCCGGCGCCGGGATTCGCTTTTCGATCGTTCCTCGACGGGGCATTCTTTCACCTCAATGCGTAGAGCGTCGTTCGTGTTGCCGCGCGTTGCCGCAATACCAAGGACGCACCACAATTCATTACTTCTTCTTGGCCGGAGCCGCGTTCTTCTTCGTACCGTACTTCGAGCGGCCCTGCTTGCGGTTGGCGACGCCCTGGGCATCCAGCGTGCCGCGCACGATGTGGTAGCGCACGCCTGGCAGGTCTTTCACACGACCGCCGCGGATGAGGACCACCGAGTGCTCCTGCAGGTTGTGACCCTCGCCCGGGATATAGGCGGTCACTTCCATATTGTTCGAAAGGCGAACGCGGGCGATCTTGCGGAGCGCCGAGTTCGGCTTCTTCGGGGTCATCGTGCGGACCTGCGTGCAGACGCCGCGCTTGAAGGGAGCACCCTTGCCACGGGTCATCTTGCCCTTCAGCGAGTTGTAGGTGAAACGCAGCGCGGGCGCCTTCGTCTTCTTCAAGACCGGCTTACGCGGCTTCCGAACGAGCTGATTAATAGTCGGCATCCTGTTACTTTCCTCCGTTCGACGCCTTCCGGGTTCCAAAGGTTCGTTCTAAAAACGATATCTTTTCGGCATCAAGCCGTTGGCAAAAAAAGATGGAACCCTGGTCTGGTACGCAGCCGCGACCGCGCCTTAGAATAGGGTTCACCACTACACTGCGTGCGAAACATAAAGTTAGAGCACAGCGATTTGGGAGTATACCACACGCGTTATGGCGTGTCAAACGAATATTTCACGTAGCCCATTCTCGATACGGAGATCGCAACCTTGGGTTGGGAAATCTCCTCCAGCGACAACGTGCAGGTTTTCGCATCTAGCAATTATGTCACATAGAATCAGGCAGCAACCCCAGGCCTGCGACTACAAGACGTAGGGATGCAGACCGGCGCAGATAAAGGGAGCGAACGGTGGCTCGCTCCCTTCTCGCTAGCTACTCTACCGAACGTCGCTAGGTATTAGATACGCGTCTGCGACCGATGAATGCGCACAGTTCGCACCATCATGGTCATACCCAGCAGGGCGAAGCCCATGAGCGGCACGCCAGTGCTGGTATCGGGCAGGGTTCCGGCAGCAGCCGCCCCAGCCACCACGGTTGCGGTGGGGGCCACAACAGCCGTGGCCGTAGCCGTGGCCGCCGCAGCGTCGGGCTGCGCATTAGCCGCCCCGCCAGCCGTATTGGTCAGCGTGCCCGTGCTGGTCACAGCGGCCGTACTGGTCAGCGTGCCCGTGCTGGTGATCACCCGCGACGCCACAGCGGTGGCGCTGGCGTCGGGCGTGGCCGTGGCCTGCAGCTGGGGAGCGCCCACCACCAGCAGCGACACAATATTCGAGTAAGCCTGGAAAGGCAGGCCGTCGGCGGTTAGGGCTGTCTGACCGACAATGGTGGTGCCCGCCGACACGCCCTTGCGCACCTTGGTGGCGATCACCACCTCGACACCCTCGCCGGGAGCCAGGGCTGCAAGCTTGAGCGAGACCGTATTGCCCGCTATGGTGGGGTCGCCGCCACGATCGGCCTTGGCGCTTACAATCTCTAGGTTGGCCGGCATCTCGCTTGATAGCTCTAGGTTGGTGTACTTATCGGCCCCAAGCGGGCGGTTATTTCGCAGCGCGACCACATAGTTTACGGCCTGTTCGGGGTAGGCGCTACCCCAGTCGCTGGCCATGCGGAAGTAGAGATCGCTATTGGGCGCAAGCACGGCTGGGGTTGGCGTCGCGCTGGGCGTCGGCGGAACCTGGGTAGCCTGGGCCTGCTCGGTCGATCTGGCCTGCTCAGTCGATCTGGCCTGCGTGGTGGCCTGCTGACCAGGGCGCGCGGTAGCCTGCTGGCCAGGGCGCGCGGTGCGCACCGGCCGCGCGGTGGGCGCAGCGGGCGCGGGTGCCGAGCCGCCTGGCTGTGGCACAGGCGGCAGCGGCGGCAGCGCTGGGCTGGTCGGCGTCGCGCTATCGCTGCCGCCACCGCCGCCACCACGATCATCATCGTCGTCATCGCTCTTCGACGTAGGCCGCGCTGTAGAATTTGGCCCGCTGGTCGGGTTCGAGCCAGGTGTGTTGGTCGGGTTCGAGCCAGGTGTGTTGGTCGGGTTCGAGCCAGGTGTGTTGGTCGGGTTCGAGCCAGGTGTGTTGGTCGGGTTCGAGCCAGCGGTCGGGCTAGGGCCATCGGTTGGCGTCACCCCAGTGCCAGTGGTCGGAGTCGCGGTGACCGCCGAGCCGCTGATATTGACGATCACATCATCCGATACATCGGTGGTACCCTGATTCTCGCCGCTCATGATCTGGCCAAGGGCGGCATTGCTGGCGGTATCCGATGAGACCGCTGCCTTTACTCGCACACGTAAAGTGATCAGCTCACCCGATTTTGTCACATTCAGGGTGCATGTCACCGTCGTTGTGCCCGAGCACGAGCCATTCGTCGCAGTAGCGCTAACAAACTCTAGGTTTGAATCTAGCTCATCGGAAACCTGCACCTGCTCGGCTGTCGTCGAGCTGGTAAACACCGTGATCGCGTAGCTAAATTCTGTCCCGGGGCGCGCGGCTGACACATCTGCAGACTTGGAAACAATCAGCTTCTTGCTGCCTGTGGGCGTATTTGTGGGAGCCTCGCTAGTCGACGTGGCGGTCGCCTCCACGGTGTCGGTCGGCGTGATGTTCGGGTCGGTCGTCGACGTGGCGGTTGCTTCCACCGTGTCGGTCGGCGTGATGTTCGGGTCGGTCGTCGACGTGGCGGTCGCTTCCACCGTGTCGGTCGCCTCCACCGTGTCGGTCGGCGCGCTGGTGTTGGTCGGCGTGACGTTCGGGTTGGTTGTGGCCGTCGGCCCGGCGGTGGCCGTCCCAGGCCCCGGCGTAATGGTCGCGCGCGCACGCCCTTCGCCAGAAGCAGCCGCATCGGGCACAACCTCGCTCGGCACAACCTCGCTCGGCACAACCTCGCTCGGCACAACCTCGCTCGGCACAACCTCGGCAGTGGCCGTATCCTGCTGCGTGCGATCGGCTGCAGGGGCTGAGGGCGGCGCGATCCAGCGGGTGGTCTCAGCATAGAGCGGGAACGCGATCATCGCGAGGCTGACTACGATCAGCAGCGCCTCAAGCGGCGTCCAGCGCGCCGTGCCACGCCGCGAGCGGGGCCGATTATTGCTTCTCATGGCGTATCCTTCCTACCGCGCCGGTCATTCGCCGGGTGACGGCGTCGAGTCAAGCAGATCCGCAACGACCACCAGCCGCTGCGTATCCCAGTTCGTACATGTGATAAGGGTAAGCTCGGGTTTCTGGCGGGATGCCAGCACCTCGACCTGGGTAGGCCAAACGCTGGTCGACTCGCGCACCCGGTAGTGAAAGCGCCAGCCGCCCGCATCGATATAGATATCATCCCCAGCAGCCAGCTGGGGCAAATCGCGGAACACCGCACCACGGATGCCAGCGTGGCCTGCCAGCACGGTATTGCCCTGGTCGCCCGGCAGCGCGGTGCCGTGCATAAAGCCTGCGGCATAGTCGGCCACCTCCCACACGCCGTCGATCACGAAGACCTCTTTCACTGGCGTGTCGAGGGCGATCTTGGGTACGACGAGGCGCGTTGGCGTGCGGGGCTGCTCGGCGGGCTTGGCGGCAACCGCCCCCGGTGCTGAAAGAAAGATATCGCCATCGCGGGCGCTGGGGCTAGAATAGGGCAGCAGCGCGGCCACACGCCCGGCCAGCGGATCGGGTGTGGCGCTAGGGGCTGGGGTGGCCTGGGCAGGCGAAGCCAGCGCCTGGTGCTGCTGCTGGGTGTGCAGCCAGTCGCGCAGCGGGCCATCGGCGACCCAAATGCCAAAGACCATCAGGGCGGCGAAGATCAGCACGCGCTCGGTGTGGGTGAGCACATGGTCAACCCATGTGCGCCGCAGGAAGCCGCTCAGCGTGTGGTCGCGCTGGCGCTCGATCGAGCGCAGCGCAACAGGCACCGGGCGATTGGCGCGCGGCGCGGGCGGGGTTTCGATCAACGCTTGCAGCAGGTCGATCTCTTCCTGGTTTTTGTTTCCCCGGCGCGAGCGAGGAGGAACCGCCATAGTGCGACCGCTTGATAGAAGTTGAGAAATGGTTGAATTAGCTGAACTGGCTGCGATTATACACGAACGATATGGCAGTTGCAATAGTACCTAGGTCTATTGCGATCTACAAAGTGTAACAGCTAGCTCTGGTGTAAAGAGATATCACAAGCTCGATAGCTTCATGGTCACAGCTGATGCAGGCCCGCATCCACGCCCACCGCCTCGCCCAGCGAGCGGAAGCCATCGCGGCGCAGCAGGTCGGCTAGGCCCTGCTTGAGCGTGCGCACCACGCCCGGCCCCTCGTAGACCATCACGGTGTAGATCTGCAGCATCGACGCGCCAGCGCGCAGGTGCAGGTAGGCATCTTCGGCGTTCATAATACCGCCCACGCCGATCACTGGCATATTGCCGCTGGTGGCGCGGTGCAGGTGCGCGATCAGGCTGCGGGCGCGCAGGGTCAGCGGTCGACCGCTCAGGCCGCCGATCTCGCCGCCTACAAAGCTGCGGATGCCCGCGCGCGACACGGTGGTGTTGCCCGCGATAAAGCCCGCCATCCCCGTACCCAGCGCCGCCTCGACCACCGCATCCAGCTGCGCGGGCGTCTCGTCGGGCGAGACCTTGACAAAGATCGGGCGGGGCTGCGGCAGCTGGCGGTTGCGCTCGGCCAGCGCGCCCAGCAGCTCGGCCAGGGCGGCGCGGTCGTGCAGCTTGCGCAGGCCGGGCGTGTTGGGCGATGAGATATTGACCGCCACATAGCGGCCAAACGACGCCAGCTGGTCGAAGGCGCGAACGTAGTCATCGCTGGCGCGGGCCAGCGGCGTAACCTTGTTCTTGCCGATATTGACGCCCACTAGGGCGTGGCCGCCAGCGCCGTGGCGCTCAAGGTTGCGGGTGGCCACATACATGCCCTCGCTGTTGAAGCCCATGCGGTTAACCAGCGCATCATCCCGCAGCAGTCGGAACATGCGGGGGCGCGGGTTGCCCGGCTGGGGCAGCGGCGTGACCGTACCGATCTCCACATGGCCGAAGCCCAGCATGGCTAGGCCGGGGATCAGCTCGGCCTGCTTGTCGAAGCCTGCCGCCATGCCAAACGGGTTCACAAAGCGCATGCCCGCGCACTCGCCTGCCAAGATCGGATCTTCAAAGTGGAACAGCGCCTCAAGCGCACGATGGGCGAGCGGGATGCGCTGGGCCAGCTTCAGCGCGTGCACGGTCTGATCGTGGGCCAGCTCGGGCGGAAAGCGGAAGATGATCGGCTTAAGAAGATGGTAGAGTGTCATAGTATCGGCTCTGCAAGGCATTACAAAAGGCAGCTTAAAAATCTACAGGTCGCGAAGATCGAACACCGGGCCATCCGAGCAGCGCATGCGCGTACCCACCCGCAGCTCGGCTGCGCACACGCCGCACGCGCCCGTGCCGCAGACAAACGGGCCATCCAGCAGGGCGCTGGCGAACCCACGCTCCCAGCGCAGCTTGGCCAGGCGCACCTGATCGCACAGCGTCGCCGCATCCTCGATAGGGAGGGCGGCGCACACTTGGTCGGCCCAAGCAATCAGCTCGGGGCGGGCGGCGGGGCGCGGCGGCTCGGGGCGGCGCTTGCCCTTGGCGGGCGCAGGCGCGGCGGGCGGCAGCAGCAGGCCCAGGGGCGAGCCAACGGTGCTCTGGTACTCGACCTCGTCGGGCAGCAGGAAGGCGGGCGGCAGCAGCGCCGGGTCGGCAGCACCGGCCAGCAGGGCGACGGCGCAGCCCCGCCGCACGCTCTGCGCGGCCAGCAGCAGCAGCGCACCCAGGGCATCGCCCTGGCCCACCAGCAGCAGCGTGCACGTGCGACGGTCGACCTCGAATCCGTGGCCAAATGGCCCCAGCACATCGATCGGCTCGCCGGGGCGGGCGCGGGAGAGCCAGCGCAGGCCGCGCTCGCTGGGCGCGTAGAGCAGGCCGATCTGGCCCAGCGACTCCTCGGCGGCGGCCACAAACAGCGGGCGGCGCAGCAGCGGGTCAGCGCTGTCGGCATCGGCGCAGCGCACCAGCAGGTACTGGCCGGGCCGGATGCTGCGGGCGATGGCCGGGGCGTGGAGCGTGAGCCACATCAGACCGCCAGCTGCGCGCTGCTCGGCCACAGGGAACATATGTTGCGTGATCATGAGCGTGCTGGGGCTGCCGCTACGCGCGCCAGCCCCACCTGTAGCGCCTAGTCTTTATCGGCGTCGTCGAGAATACCCTCCAGCTTGCTGGCCTGGCGCAGCATGCCGGTACCGACCCCAAAGTTGCCGCGTCGGAACGCGATCTCGCCGCCCACCATGGTCATCATCACCTGGCCCTTGAGCTGCTGGCCAGCCAGCGGCGTGTTGCGGCCCTTGGATGCGAAGTCCTTGGGGTCGACCATCCAGGTCTGGTCGGTATCGAAAATCACGATATCGGCCACCGCCCCTGGGCGCAGCGTGGCCGGGGTGCGGTCGAGCACGCTGGCGGGGCCTTCGGTGAGCTTGGCCACCATGTCCACCAGATCGATCTCGGCGCGGTGCACCAGCGACAGCATCAGGCCCAGCGCCGTCTCTAGGCTAGAGATGCCAGGCGCCGCCAGGCGGTACTCAACATCTTTTTCCACCATGCTCTGCGGCATATGGTTGGTGGCGATCGCGTCGATCGTGCCATCGCGCAGGCCCTCCAGCAGGGCCTCGACATCCTCCTCGCTGCGCAGCGGGGGGTTGACGCGCGTGCTGCTGTCGTAGGGCGGCAGCAGCGTGGGGTCGAACCAGCTGGGCAGGCCTAGGCCTGGCTCGCTCTTCTTGGCCCGCTTGCGCTTCTTGCCCTCGGGGGCAGGCGCGGGGCCGGTGGGCGGCGTGCTCTGCGCCAGCGAGCCGAGCACCCAGCGGTCGCTCAAGGTCAGGTGGTAGGGCGTCACCTCGGCGGTCACGCGGATGCCGCGCTCCTTGGCGTTGCGGATGAGCGCCACGCCGCCCGCCGTGCTCACGTGGCAGATGTGGATGTGCGCGCCGGTGAGCTCGGCCAGGGCGATGTCGCGGGCGATCATCACCTCCTCGGCGGAGGAAGGGTAGCCCTGCAGGCCCAGCCGCGTGCTGATCGTGCCCTCGTGCATGGCCCAGCCTTTGGTGAGGCGGGTGTCCTCGCAGTGGGCCATCACCGGCAGATTGAGCATGGCGGCGTAGGAGAGGGCGTTGCGCATCACCGCCGGGTCGGACACGGTGTGGCCAGCGTCGGAGAAGGCCACGCAGCCAGCCTCGGCAAGCTCGGCCATCTCGGTCAGGCGCTCGCCGCTGCGGCCCTGGGTGATCGCGCCGATCAGGTCGACCCGCACCGCGCCGCGCTGTCGCGCGATCTCGCGCACGTAGCGGGCCGTGCCAGCCGAGTCGATGGCGGGCTGGGTGGCGGGCATGGCGCACAGCGTAGTGAAGCCACCGCGCGCCGCCGCCTGGGTGGCGCTCTCGATCGTCTCGCGGTGCTCCTCGCCCGGCTCGCCCAGGTAGGTGTGCAGATCGATAAAGCCAGGGGCCACGATCGAGCCGCGCGCGTTGATCACCTCCACCTCGCCGGTTGGCTCGGCGGTCATGTTCAGGTCGGCCAGGTCGAACAGCTGCGAGACCTTGCCATCCTCGATCAAAATATTGCCAACCGTCGCAATGCGGCGGGCCGGATCGATAATATTGCCGTTTTTAATCAGATAGCGCATAACTCACTCCTCTTGTGTCGCATCATCGGCGCTGCGAAACCGCCCAAGCTACTCGCCCGCCAAACGGTAGAGCAGCGCCATACGCACCGCCACGCCATTTGTCACCTGAGTCTCGATCACCGACTGCGACGAGACCGCGACCTCGGGCATGATCTCCACACCCTCGTTCATCGGGCCGGGGTGCATCACAATCGCCTCGGGCGCGGCCTTGGCCATGCGCTCGGGCGTGATGGCGAAAAGGCGGTTGTACTCGCGGAGCGAGGGCAGCAGCCCGGCCTGCTGGCGCTCTTTCTGCAGGCGCAGGGTCATCACCACATCGGCCCCGGCAATCGCCTCATCCAGGTTGGATGTGATCGTCACATCGGGCCAAGTGGCCAGCCAGAACGCGGTGGGGCCAAGCAGCGTGGGCGGCGCGCAGAGCGTGACCTGCGCGCCCATCTTGGTGAGGCCCCACAGGTCGGATCGCGCCACGCGGCTGTGCAGGATGTCGCCCACGATCACCACCTTCAGGCCCTCGATCCGGCCAAAGCGCTCCTGGATGGTGAACAGGTCGAGCAGGCCCTGGGTGGGGTGGGCGTGGCGACCATCGCCCGCGTTGAGGATGGAGCCGTGGAAGTGCTGGGCCAGAAAGTAGGGCGCGCCCGCCTCGCTGTGGCGCATCACGATCACATCCGCGCCCAGCGCCTGCAGCGTGCGCATCGTATCCATCAGCGACTCGCCCTTCTCGACGCTGCTGCCCTTGGCGCTCATCGACACTACGTTGGCCGAGAGCGAGCGGGCCGCAAGCTCGAACGAGATGCGGGTGCGCGTGCTATCTTCAAAGAACATATTGACCACGTTCTTGCCGCGCAGCGCCGGAACCTGCTTAATCGAGCGCCCCAGCACCTCTTTCATGCTGGCGGTCGTCTCAAGCACCTCGGCGATCTCGGCGGCGCTGAAGTCATCCAGGTCGAGCACGTGGCGGCGGCGCGGCGCAGCCTCGGGCGCTGGTACGGTGGTCGTATTCTTGGCTGGCATCGGGGTTCCTTTCCCGGCTGGCTCGGCAGGGCCGCGCCTACCGAACAATAAAGACACCATCGTCTACGTGGTCGATCTCCTGCAGCTTGGTCTCGATCCGCTCCTCGCTGGATGTGGGCACATTCTTCCCCACAAAGTCGGCGCGGATGGGCAGCTCGCGGTGGCCGCGATCCACCAGCACGGCCAGCTGGGTGCGCTCGGGGCGGCCAAGGTCGCTCAGGGCATCGAGCGCGGCGCGCACGGTGCGCCCGGTGTAGAGCACGTCGTCCACCAGCACCACCACCCGCCCGGTGATATCGAGCGGGATGCTGGTGGAGTGCACCACCGGCGCAGGCCCGCGCAGCGCCAGGTCGTCGCGGTAGAGCGTGATGTCGAGCGTGCCGACCGGCACCTTCACGCCCTCGAAATCGAGCAGGGTGGCTGCGATCCGCTGGGCCAGAGGCACGCCGCGCCGCCGGATGCCCACCAGCACCACGTTGCGCACGCCCTCGTTGCGCTCGGCGATCTCGTGGCCAATTCGGGTGATCGCACGGCGGATGTCATCGACAGAGAGGATCTGCTTCTCGTTCATCGGGGAACCTCCGGTTAGGCCAGCGCACTGGCATCTACAAGCGGCAGCGGCGCACAGGGGAAGCGGGCATAAAAAAACCTCGTGCCTCCCACATGGGATGCCGAGGATCGCTGATAGCAGTCGGTTGTACGGCGCGCCAAACGCGCCTGCAGGTGTGTGTACATCTTGTTTACCTTCCCAACCTCACGGGATTGGCCTTAAAGGTTGGAAGTATCTTAGCACGCTCTCATGCGGGCGTCAACCGCACGCTACGCAGGGCCTCTGCGTTCTCGTTACCAAAACTCCAAGGCACCAAGGAAAACGGGAACAAAGGGAACAAATACCCACGAAGGCATGCACATTCAAAAAGGGATAGAGATCCTCGAATCTGCGCGTCTTCGTGGTAAAGAAGCTCCGATACATGCGGGCAGTTTGGCTCGCACATCATCCCGATGCCTACAGCAGAAAACGAGCCCAGCTGCGGCAATTTGCACAAAGCCCTGAAAGCCTGTATACTAGCGAAGGCAATTTTTTGCACTATTCCACGCGGAGGGGGGGTGAACATTACGCTTCCACCGGCCCACAGCCCTGTGAGCCGTGCTGGACGTAGAGCTTATGCGAATCGAGCGACGAGACGGCGAGACCGTCGACCAGCTGCTGCGGCGCTTCAACAAGATTGTTGTGGCGGAGCGCATCACCAAGACCTACCGCGAGAAGATGCACTTCATCTCGAAAAGCGAGCAGCGCAAAGAGAAGGCGCGCCGTGCAGAGCGCAACCGCCGCAAGCGGATGGCCCCCGCGCGTTAGCTTTTGAACCTTTTGCAAAGCGCTCAGGATTCCGCGTAAGCGTGCAGTCCTGGGCGTTTTGTTATCCACCTAGCTACCACTTGAGACCCCAGCAGAGCCGAGCGCGGCTCTTCCCGACCCAATAGAATCTGGCGCCAAACGACAGACTACGAAAAAAAACATCAAGGCTGCGTTCATATGTTTGACAAACTAGCAAGTGTTGAGGCCCGCTACAACGAGCTAAGCGAGCTGATGGCTCGCCCCGAGGTGGTGAGCGACCACCAGCGGCTCCAGCAGATCGCCCGCGAGCAGCGCGACATGGAGGATGTGGTCAACACCTACCGCCAGCGCAGCAAGCTGCAGAGCGACCTAGAAAGCGCCAAGGCGCTGCTGGATGAGGAGAGCGACGCCGAGCTGCGCGCCATGGCCCAGGAGGAGGTCGCCACCCTGCGCGACCAGATCGCCGCCATCGACGAAGAGCTGAAGGTGCTGCTGCTGCCGCGCGACCCGAACGACTCGAAGAACGTGATCATCGAGATCCGCCAGGGCGAGGGCGGCGACGAGGCGGCGCTGTTCGCATCCGACCTGTTCCGCATGTACACGCGCTACGCCGAGGTGCGGGGCTGGAAGATCGATGTGGTCAACGCCAACGAGAACGGCATCGGCGGCCTCAAAGAGGTCTCGTTCGAGATCCAGGGCGACGGCGCGTACAGCCGCCTGAAGTACGAGGGCGGCGTGCACCGCGTCCAGCGCGTGCCGGCCACCGAGGCGCGCGGGCGTATCCACACGTCCACTTCGACGGTAGCAGTGCTGCCAGAGGTGGAGGAGACCGACATCGAGATCAAGGCCGAGGACTACGAGGTGGATGTCTACCGCTCGGGCGGCCACGGCGGCCAGGGCGTCAACACCACCGACTCGGCAGTGCGCATCCGCTACAAGCCTGGCACCCCCGAGGAGATGATCGTGACCTGCCAGGACAGCCGGTCGCAGATCAAGAACAAGGCTTCGGCGCTGGCCGTGCTGCGCGCGCGGCTCTACGCCCAGCAGGAGGAAAAGCGGCGCAAAGAGCTGGGCGAGAACCGCCTGGCCCAGGTGGGAACTGGCGAGCGCGCCGAGAAGATCCGCACCTACAACTTCCCGCAGGATCGGATCACCGATCATCGGATCGGGCAAAACTTTTCTAACATCCCAGGCGCACTGGACGGCAATATCGATCGCATTATCGACGCGCTGATCGTGTTCGACAACACCCAGCGGCTTGAGTCGATCGGCACAGAATAGCACAACGGCAGGCGGACGTTCAGCGGCAGGGGGTCACGACATATGGCGCGGCCTCCTTTTTTGACCCTTGAACGACCCCGCATCGGAGGCGAGAACTCGTGAATAGGAAGGCTCTGCCAGAGGCGCTCGACACATTCATCACCCGCATGCCGAAGGTGGAGACCCATCTGCACCTCGAAGGCTCCATCCAGCCTGCGACGCTGCTGCGGATCGCGCGGCGCAACGGCGTGCACATCCCCGCGCACGACGAGGCGGGCGTCGCGCAGCTGTTCCGCTACCAGCACTTCCACGATTTCCTGGGCGTGTTTATGGTGCTGGCCAAGGTGCTGGTGCGCGGCGAGGACTTCGAGCTGATCGCCTATGAGCTGGGGCACCACCTGGCCGACCAGCAGGTGCGCTACGCCGAGGTGATGATCTCGCCCAGCCAGTACTACAACCGCGGCATGGATCTGGATGAGGTGGTGCAGGGCGCGGCGGCGGGCTTCGCGCGGGCGCAGGCCGAGCGCGGCACGCAGGTGTGCCTGGCCTTCGACTACGGCCGGCAGTTTGGCACCGCCCACGCCTGGCCGCTGGTCGAGGTGGCCATCCGCAACCGCAAGCACTCGCTCGTGGCCTGGTCGATCGGCGGCGACGAGCTGCACTACCCACCCGAACCATTCGCCGAGGTGTTCGCGGCGGCGCGGCGCGGCGGCCTGCACCTGATGGCCCACGCGGGCGAGGTGGTGGGGCCTGCCAGCGTGTGGGGGGCCGCGCGCACACTGGGGGCCGAGCGACTGGGCCACGGCATCCGCAGCGTGGGCGACCCAGCGCTGCTGGAGTACCTGCGCGCCCAGCACGTGGTGCTGGATGTCTGCCCGTCGAGCAACCTGCTGACCGGCGCGGTGGCCCGGATCGAGGATCACCCGCTGCGCATGCTGTTCGACGCCGGCGTGCCGGTGACGATCAACACCGACGACCCAACCTTCTTCGCCACCACGCTCTGCGACGAGTACCGGCTAGCTGCCAGCGCCTTTGGGTTCAGCGCGGGCGAGCTGGCGACGACTGTGCGCACCGCAGCAGGCGCGACCTTCCTACCCGCCGAGGAGCGGCGGCAGCTGGTCGAGCGCGTCTCGCGCGAGCTGGATGCGCTGCAGCACGAGCTAGGGCTGCCCTAGCTCGCCACATCGCCCTCGGGCGCCAGCGGCAGGCACACGGTGAATGTGCTGCCCTCGCCCACCACGCTCTCCACCATGATCTGGCCCTGGTGGCGCTGCGCCACGTGCTGCGCCACAAACAGCCCAACACCCGCGCCCGGGCGGCTCTCTTCGACATTGCTGGCGCGGTAGAACGGCTCGAAGATATGCGGCAGATCCGCCGGGGGGATGCCGATGCCCCGGTCTACCACACGCACCACCGCTGCCCCTCCATCGCTCGCCACCGAGATCACTATCGTGCCCTGCTGCGGGCTAAACTGCATGGCGTTCTGCAGCAGCGCATCGAGCAGATGCCGGATGCGCGTCTCGTCGGCCAGCACCACCACCGGGTGGGGCGGGGCCACCAGCTGCAGCGTGTGGCGCTTGGATGTGGCTTGCAGATCCTCAACGAGGCGCTGGGCCAGCGCGACGAGATCGATCGGGCGGCTGTCGAGGATCATGCGGTCCAGGCTGATCCGCGAGAAGTCCAGCAGCTGATCGAGCAGCATGGTCATACGCGACACCTGGGTGGAGATGATCTCAAGGCCTTTGCGGTTCGGGTCTTCTTCGAGCTTGGCGCTGCGCCGCCGCATCAGGTCGGCGTAGCCCTTGATCGAGGCCATGGGGTTCTTCAGATCGTGGGCGATGTGCGAGATAAACTCGTCCTTCTTCTGGGCGACGCTGGCGGCCTGCTGGAGCAGCAGGGCTGGGTCGTCGTCGCCGCGCGCGGCGCAGGCCCCCACGGCGGCGCGCACTGCGCCGCATAGCTCGGCGGGCGCGGCATCGGCGGGCAGCCAGCCCACCACCCAGCAGCCGTGGGCGGGCGCAGGCGGCGCGCTGGAGACCACCAGCACCGGAAGGCCCTGGGGCGCACCCAGCGTGCCCAGCGCGGCAGCAGGCTGGCCTGCGAGGTCGGCGAGCACCAGCTGGCAGGTTCCCGGCTCAGCGGCAGCCGCAAGCTCGATGTCGTGCTGGGCCAGCGGCGCAAGCGCGGCACGCAGGCTGCTAGCGGGCGGAAGAAGAAGCACACGCGGCATGATGATTATCCTCGATAGCTGTTGGATTCGGCACAGGCGGCCTCGTGCTGGCAGCGGCTAACACCTTGTTTGTATCATAGCAGCGGTAGCAAATAGCGTTCCAACGCCAAACAATCCCGACCACATGTGCTATAATACCTCGCACACGCACGAATGTGCTAGGAGCAAGGTGCCATGATCCATCGGCTTCACGTGACGCTGCCGCTGCCGCCGAGCGTCAACAACCAGTATGCCACCGTCGAGGGGCGGCGGGTGCTGAGCAAAGAGGCCCGGCGCTACAAGACCAACGTGATCCGCAACCTTGAGCGGGCGCGCGGTCAGGGGCAGATCAGCGACGCGCTCTGCGAGGCGGCGCAGCGCGGCTACCTTGCGCTGTTTATCGACTTCTACTTTGAGACGCCTATGCGCCGTGACCTAGATGGTGGGCTGAAGATCGCCCAAGATGCTATCTGCACCGCGCTAGAGGTAAACGATAACCGCGTGGTGGACATTCATCTGGTGAAGCGGATCGACCCGGCGAACCCGCGGATCGAGGTGGAGGTAGAGGTGCTGGATGACTGGCAGTTCGAGCACGAGCGCGAGGTCTACATCCGCGAGTAGCGGGCGCTAGCCCGCGCGGGGTGGCAAGGGGGAGCGAAGGGGTGGCCAAGGCCGCCCCTTCGCCGTTTCGAACATCCTACTTGCGCACCACTAGGCTCTCGCCGGTCATGGCGGCGGGCTTGGGCAGGCCCATCAGGTCGAGCACCGTGGGGGCGATGTCGGCCAGCTTACCACCCGCGCGCAGCGACACCTGCCCGAGGCCCAGGCCAGCATCCGCCGGGGCGATCAGGAAGGTGGGCACGGGGTTGGTGGTGTGGGCGGTGTGCGGGCCGCCGGTCGCCGGGTCGATCATCAGCTCGGCGTTGCCGTGGTCGGCCATCACGATCGCCGCGCCGCCCTTGGCCAGCAGCGCCTCGATGATCTGGCCGGTGCACTCATCCACCACCTCGCAGGCCTTGATCACCGCCGGGATGACGCCGGTGTGACCGACCATGTCGGGGTTGGCGAAGTTGACCAGGATAAAGTCGTACTTCTCGGACTCGATGGCCTTCAGCACCTCGTCGCGCACGCCGTGGGCGCTCATCTCGGGCTTGAGGTCGTAGGTGGCCACGTCGCGCGGCGAGGGCACCACCTGCCAGTCCTCGCCGGGGTGCGGCTCCTCGCGCCCGCCGTTGAAGAAGAAGGTGACGTGCGGGTACTTCTCGGTCTCCGCCGAGTGGAACTGGCTGAGGCCAGCATCGCTGATCACGCGGGCCAGCGGCATGGCCACATCGTCGTTCTCGAAGGCCACGTGCACTGGCAGATCCTTCTCGTACTCGGTCATGGTCACGAAGTAGAGATCTTTGAGCAGCTCGCGCTCGAAGCCGTCGAACTTGGGCAGCGTGAACACACGGGTGAGCTGGCGACCACGATCCGAGCGGAAGTTGAAGAAGATCACCGTGTCGCCCGGCTTCACGGTGGCCACCGGCGCACCAGCGGCATCCACGATCACGGCGGGCTTGATGAACTCGTCGGTCACGCCCTCGTCGTACGAGCGCTGGATGGCGGTGAGCGCGTCGCTGGCCGGGGTACCGATGCCGTTGACCAGCAGATCGTAGGCCAGCTTGGTGCGCTCCCAGCGCTTATCGCGGTCCATGGCGTAGTAGCGCCCGATCACGCTGGCCACCTGGCCCACATTCTTCTCGTGCATGAAGCTCAGCAGGTCGCGCGCGAAGGCGATGCCGCTCTGGGGCGGGGCGTCGCGGCCATCGGTGAACATGTGGACGTAGACCTGCTCGACGCCGGTGCGCACGGCCATCTCCAGCAGGGCCTTCTCGTGGTTCACGTGGCTGTGCACGCCGCCCGAGCCGAGCAGGCCGATGATGTGGACCTGGCCATCGTTCTTCTTGGCGTGGTTGTAGGCATCCACAAGCACGCCATCCTCGAAGAAGGTGCCGTCCTCGATCGAGTCGTCGATGATCGTGATGTCCTGGCGCACCACAAAGCCAGCGCCGAGGTTGGTGTGGCCCACCTCGGAGTTGCCCATCTGGCCCATGGGCAGGCCCACATACTTCTCGGCGGCGCGCACCAGAGTCCAGGGGTAGGCCTTGCGCCATGCGTCGTCGTTGGGGGTGTTGGCCAGCTTCACGCCATTGGCCTCGGTCTCCTCGCGCTCACCCCAGCCGTCGCGGATCACCAGCATCACAGGCCGTATATTACGTCGAGCGGTCACGGATCTTCCCTTTCATCTATTCCATCAGCTGCGGGGTACGCCGCATGGCCGCCCGCAGTCTGGCAGCCAGCGCAGATCGCACTGCTCCAAGCGACCATTGTAGCGCACGTGGCGGGCGGCAGAGTTGTGATCTTGCCAGCGAGCCGAAGCGATTAGCTACGCAGCCTGGGGCGCGGCCCCATTGTAGTATGGCTGAGACCGCACCACAAGTGGCGACAATCAACCGGCAGGGCCGCTGCGTTCTTGTTCGTCAGAACGTTTTACCACCAAGGCTCCAAGTCTCCAAGGAACACAAGGTATGTACCACGAAAATGCGAACAGAAGGCATAGACCCTGGTTCGGCCGCTGCAAACGCAACATCGACCAGATTGAGCTTTTTCCTATCAGCGATGGCGGTGGTGAAGTGGGTGGATGCCCTACGCGGGCAGCGCCGAGGGGCCAGCCCCTCGGAACCCCGCCATGGGGCGATGCCCCCTTGGAACTCGCAATGTGAGGCGTTCCTGTGCTGTCCGCTGGCAGCTAGTATGCGTGTATATGGCCAGTTTACACGAGCAGCACCTTCGCCGCATGGGCCAGGTGGTAAGGGCTGATTCTCACCATATTCTGCCGTCTCTTCGTGCCTTCGCGTCTTCGTGGTAAAACGCTCCTCTGTCTTCTTGGTGTCTTGGAGTCTTGGTGGTACATCGGTTCTTGTGTTCTCTTCGTGCCTTCGCGTCTTCGTAGTAAAACGCTCCTCCTGCAAGCAAAAGGCCCCGCGCAGCGTTGCTGCGCGGGGCCTTGGGGGATATGCGGCTACTTCTTCTTGCCGCGCGGCACCGGCTGGGAGGGCTTGGCAGCCTTGGGCTCGGCAGCGGCCTCGGGCTGCTGCGGCTCGCCGTTCTGGGCCTTGGCGGCGCCGCTCTGGGCCTTGGCAGCCGCCGAGCTGGGGGCGGGCTGCGCACCGCGACCGCGCGGCACGCTCTGGCCGCGACCGGTGGCCAGCTGCGCCGAGATCGACGGCGGGCGGGGCGGCGGGGCGGCGGGGCGCGGCGCGGGCTTGGGCTGGGCCGGGGCCTGCGCGGTGGCCTCGTCCTCGTCCTCGTCGTCCTCGGGGTCGGGCTGCATGGGCGCGGGGTTCACCGGCACAGCGGTGGCCTCGACCGGCTGGTTCGGGTCGCTGCTGGGCTGCTCGACCAGGCGGATCTGGCCCGACTGGATGAGGGCCAGCAGCTCCTGCTCGCGGCCCAGGTGGCAGTGCTTGAACTTCTTGCCGCTGCCGCAGGGGCAGGGGTCGTTGCGCTCCAGCTTAATCGTCACCTGCTTGCGCACGGTCTTGTTGGCCTTGGCCTCCTCCTCACTCTGGCCCGCCTGCTGGGCCACCGCCAGACGCTGCTGCTGCTCGGCGATCAGCTGGCGCATGTACTGCTCGTACTGGAAGGAGACCGGGATGATCTGGTAGACGATGTCGCGCTGGATGTTGCGCTTCAGCTCATCGAACATGCTGTAGGCGTTGCGCTGGTACTCCAGCAGCGGGTCGCGCTGGGCGATGGCCTGCATGCCGATCTCCTGGCGCAGATCCTCCATGCCGGTCAGGTAGTCGATCCACTGGCGGTCGATCGCGCCCAGCATCATGCGGCGCTCGACGTAGCGCATGTTCTCCTCGGAGATAGTCTGCTCGCGCTGCTCGTAGGCCTCCTCCAGGCGCTCGACCAGCAGGTCGTCGATCTCCTCGCGGGTGAGCTTCTCCAGCGCCTCGGCGGTCACCTCGGCGGGCAGCATGGGATCCATGGTGCGCACCGCGCGGATGAGCGCCTCCAGATCCCACTCCTCGCTAGGGTTGTCGCCCACGTGCAGGTCGAGCAGGGCGGCGATCTCGTCGCTCATCATGTCGAGCACGCGCTCGCGCATGTTCTCGCCCGCCAGGATCTTGGCGCGGTCGGCGTAGATCACCAGGCGCTGCTTGTTCATCACATCGTCAAACTCGACGGTGTGCTTGCGGGCGTCGAAGTTGTAGCCCTCGACGCGGGTCTGGGCGCTCTCGATCGAGCGGTTGATCAGCTTGGCCTCGATCGGGATGTCCTCCTCGACGCCCCAGCGCTCCATCAGGCCCTTCACGCGATCCATCGGGCCGAAGCGGCGCATCAGGTCATCTTCGAGCGAGAGGAAGAAGCGCGACGAGCCGGGGTCGCCCTGGCGGCCAGCGCGACCGCGCAGCTGGTTGTCGATGCGACGGGCCTCGTGGCGCTCGGTGCCGATGATGTGCAGGCCGCCGAGCTTGCGCACCTCCTCGCCCTCGGTGGCGGTGAGGCGCTTGGCCTCTTCCCAGGCCTCCTGGCGCTGCTCGGGGGTGGCATCCTCCAGCTTCAGCTTCTTCTTGGCCAGCAGCTCCTCGACCAGGCCGTCGGGGTTGCCGCCCAGCAGGATGTCGGTGCCGCGACCGGCCATGTTGGTGGCGATCGTGACCATGCCGAGCCGCCCGGCCTGGGCCACCACGTGGGCCTCGCGCTCGTGCTGCTTGGCGTTCAGCACGAAGTGCTTGATGCCGTGGCGGTTCATCAGCTCGGAGAGCCGCTCGGATGTCTCGACCGAGGTGGTGCCCACCAGCACCGGTCGGCCCGACTGCTGCATCTCCTTGATTTCCTGGATGGTGGCGTTGAACTTGGCCTTCTCGGTGCGGTAGATCTGGTCATCCATATCCTGGCGGACGTTCGGCCGGTTGGTGGGGATGATCACCACATCCAGGTTGTAGATCTTGCCCAGCTCCTCGCGCTCGGTGTAGGCCGTGCCGGTCATGCCGCCCAGCTTCTTGTACATGCGGAAGAAGTTCTGGAAGGTGATGGTGGCCATCGTCACGTTTTCCTGGCGGATGGGCACGCCCTCCTTGGCCTCGACGGCCTGGTGCAGGCCATCGGACCAGCGGCGGCCCGGCATCTTGCGCCCGGTGAACTCATCGACGATCACGATCTCGCCATCGGCCTCCACCACATAGTCGTGGTCGCGGTGGAAGATGAACTGGGCCTTAAGCGCATTGTCGAGGTAGTGGGTCAGCTCGTAGTACTTGGGGTCGTAGAGGCTCTCGCCGTCGGGGATGCCCAGCATCTGCTCGACCTTGATGATGCCCTGGTCGGTGAGCTGGATGCTCTTCGAGCGCGGGTCGATCATGAAATCGCCCTCGGGATCCTCGATAAACTCGCGCTTCACCTCGTCGGGGGTGTAGGGGCTGGCGCTGAGCTTGGGCACCAGGCGGGCGAAGTGGCGGTACTCCTCGCTGCTCTGCTGGGCCGGGCCAGAGATGATCAGCGGGGTGCGGGCCTCGTCGATCAGGATGTTGTCGACCTCGTCGACGATCGCGAAGTTGAGCTCGCGCTGCACCACCTGGTTCTGCTCCACCGCCATGTTGTCGCGCAGGTAGTCGAAGCCGAACTCGTTATTGGTGCCGTAGGTGATGTCGGACTCGTAGGCCTCGCGGCGCGAGCAGGGCCGCCAGTGGACCAGGCGCTGGTCCTCCTGGTTGGCGCTCGGGTCGATGTAGTCGGGGTCGAAGCGGGCCGAGTAGTCGTGGGCGATAAAGCCGACCGTCAGGCCCAGGCGGTGGAAGATCGGGCCCATCCAGCCCGCGCCGACCTTGGCCAGGTAGTCGTTGACCGTGATCAGGTGCACGCCCTTGCCCTCGATGGCGTTGAGGTAGAGCGGCAGGGTGGCCACCAGCGTCTTGCCCTCGCCGGTCTTCATCTCGGCGATCTTGCCCTGGTGCAGCACGATGCCGCCCAGCATCTGCACATCGTAGTGGCGCTGGCCGATGGTGCGGCGGGCCTGCTCGCGCACGGTGGCGAAGGCCTCGGACAGGATATCATCCAGCGTCTCGCCATCGGCGAGGCGGCGCTTGAACTCAGCCGTCTTTGCGCCGAGCTGCTCGTCGGTCAGGGCCTGGTACTCCGGCTCCAGGCCGTTGATCTCGGCAATGATCGGCTGCAGCTGTTTCACCGCACGATCATTCGAGTCACCAACCAGCTTCTTAAAGAAGTTCAGCATATGTGGTACTCCAACACGTGAGAGGTCAGATCAAAGAGGCCAGCAAGCAGACTGCGGCCCCCAGCGCCAACATTGGCATCTCGCTACATTCCCATGAGAAATGATCGGGGAGTAGACGACGAAGGGTTGATAGTCATCCTCTATTGCTGCGGCTCATTATACCCGAGGCAGGCAAGGCACCGCAAGAAAGAGCGAGCGCGGCGGCCTGTGGGGCTGCCGCGCTCGGCGGGAGGGCTATGCGCCGGTGGTGGACGGCGGGACGATGATCGCGCCCCTGGGCGGCGTGACGCCTGGGCCGTAGAGGTAGAAGTCGGCCCACGGCTCGTAGTGGGTGGCGATGTTCTCGTTGCGCAGCACCTTGCCGTCAGGCATGGTGACGATGCGGGTGAGGCTCACATCCATGCCCGCGCGCCCGTGCACCATCTGGCGCACCGCGCCCCTGGGCAGGGTGGGGTCGTACTGCCAGTTGGCCGCGCCGGGCTGGCGCTTGTTGCTGATCGTCGGCCCCTGGTAGGTGGTCTTACGGCCGTCGCTGGTGCCCCACAGCTCGAAGGTGACGCTGGATGTGGCCGCGTCGGTGCTGGTGAAGATCGTGATCGGGCCGGGCGAGTCGTTGCGCCAGCGGAAGTCGACGTCGGGCGTGAACACGGTGGCGTCAAAGCCCAGAATGTTCTCGTAGAAGTAGACCACGTAGCTGTGGGCCACACGGTGGGTGATCTGCAGGCCCGCGTTGGCCACGGCGCGGTACATGGTGGTGGAGACCTGGCACAGCCCGCCGCCCACCATCTTCTCCATACGCCCGCCCACGATGCCGTAGCCCTCGACAAAGCCGCCATCCTCCGAGAACTCGCCGCTGTTCAGGAACGAGTACTCCTGCCCGGCGGGCACCACCGCGCCGTTGAACATGTCGGCGGCGCGGAAGATATTCTGCTCGCGGGCCTCGGCGGATGTGCGGAAGCCAGTGGTGGCTTTGCCCAGCAGCACCATGCGCGGCACGGCGGCCTGCTGGGCCTGGGCGGCGGGGCGCTGGGCGATCAGCTCGCTGCCCAGCAGGCCCAGCTGCACTTCGTCGGGGGTGCCCACCTTGTCGGCGTGCAGCTCGAAGCGGGCGCGCTCGAAGAACTGGACAGTGTAGGTCTGCCCATCGTTCGGGTTCGCCTCCTGCAGCTCCTCGGAGATCGGGTAGCCGAACACGGCGAGACCGCCTTTGCCCTCCCAGAAGCCCCGGAAGGCCCCGCCGAGCGAGTGGCCGCTCTCGGGGAAGAAGCTGCGCTGGCCGCTGGGGTCGGGGTTCTGGCCCAGCCACTGGAACGCGGGCGTGGCTGCACGGTCGTTGGTGAACCAGCGCCCGATCTGGGTGAGCTGCACCCGCTGGCCCGCAGGCAGCTCGGGGTGGTACTCGAAGCGGGCGCGCTGGAAGTACTGCACCTGCAGGCCATCCTCTACGAACATCTCGGTGAGCGGCAGGCCGAAGATGGCCAGGCCGCCGTTGGCGTCGTAGAACTTCTTGAAGTGGGAGATGACGTGGTGCCCGGTCTCGGGGTAGTAGGCCACCAGGGTGCCCGGCGGGTTGGCCGGGGCCGCGCTGGCCTGGGCGCTGGGCAGGCAAAATGCCGCCAGCATCAGGCAGACGCCGAGCAAAGAGAGCTGCTTTCGCATGAGTTACCTCTAGTGTTGTGTTGACCTCATATGCTTGGGGTATCTTATCATGCTTCGCAGCGCATCTCTATCCGATTCAGCGCTGGATTTTGTAAAGAAATTCTTTAAACATCTGGCTGTCTTTCTGTTAGGCGGCAAAAACAGCCAGGCTAGCGCGCGCGCCGCCACAGGAAGATGCGCGGGGTCATGCCGCCGGAGCGCACGGGGATAACATCCTGCAGCGCCCAGTAGGCCTCGAAGGGGGCGGCGGCGCGCTCCAGCAGGCGCACCTCGTGGGTGATCAGGGCCATACGCGCGCCGGGGGCGGCCAGGCGGGTGGCCTCGGCCAGCAGGCGGGGGTAGGTCTCCTCGTTCTCGCGGTGCGAGCCGATCAGCTGGCCAAAGGGCAGGTCGGCCAGCAGCACATCGAACGAGGCGTCGGGCATGGGCACAGCGGTGGCGTCCCACGGCTCTAGGCGCACGGGCTGGCCGTGGGGCAGCTCGTAGCCCTCGGCGGCGGCCAGGTTCTGGCGGGCGCACTCCAGCGCGGCGGGGTCGGTGTCGCAGCCCAAGGCCAGCGCGGCGCGGGCCAGGGCCAGCCGCTCCACCAGCAGCGTGCCCGAGCCGCACATCAGGTTGATCACGCGGTCGACGGGGCTGGGCTGGGTCAGGTGGGCCATGGCGTGGGCCAGCGAGGCGTTGAGCGCGCCGGGCATGTTGCACACCCGCCAGGGCCGCGTGGCCAGCGGCCGGGGCGAGAGCCGCACCAGCAGCTCCCAGCCATCGGGGGCGCGGCGCAGGCGCAGCAGCAGGTCGCCCTCCTCGGCATCGGGTCGCAGGCCGGTGTGCTGCGCGATCTCCTGCTGGATGCGCTGCATCACCGAGGACTCGGCCCCGGCGGCGCTCAGGCGTAGGCTTTGGAAGCGACCCGGCGGCCACAGCTCCATGGCCTGCCCGATCATCTCGGCCATCACCGCCCAGTGCTGGTGGCCCAGCAGGGCCTTGGGGCGCGGCACCGCGAAGGCGTGGACCAGCGACACCGCGACCACACTGCGCAGGTCGAGCAGGTCGGCCAGCGGGCCACGGTAGGTGAAGCCCAGCGCATCGGGGCGCGGCGCGCCGCCCAGGCGCACGGCGTCGCCCAGGCGGCGCTGCAGCTCGTCGCGGGCCAGCGGCGCGAGGCCCTCCAGCACATCGGCCTCGCAGCGGAAGGTAGGTTGGTTCGATCTCATTGTTTCTGCTCGAAGGTGGCGTGGGCCGCGTGGTCGGGCTGGCCCAGCGGGTCATCGGGGGAGGGCTGGGTGGCGCTAGGGGCGGCGTGCTCGGCGCGGCGGGGCAGGCCCTTGGCCACGCGCTCGTAGATCGCCAGGGTCTCGCGGGCGGCGCGCTGCCACGAGAAGCGCTGCGAGCGCGCCATGCCCAGGCGGCCAAGCTCGCGCTGGCGGTCCTCATCATCCCACATGCGCTCGATCGCGTCGGCCCATGCCTCCACATCCATCGGCGGCACATAGGCCACCGCGTCGCCGCCGATCTCGGGCAGGCTGGAGGACTGCGAGGCCAGGCTGGCAGCGCCGCAGGCCATGGCCTCCAGCAGGGGCAGGCCAAAGCCCTCGTAGATCGAGGGGTTGATGTAGACCCGGCAGGCGTTGTAGAGCCAGCGCAGGTCGTACACGCCCACGCCGCCGGTGAACAGCACGTGGTCGCCCAGGCGCAGCTCGCGGGCGGACTCAAAGATCGGCTCGTCCTTCCAGCCGCGCCCGCCCACGATCACCAGGCGGTAGGGCCGCTCGGGGCGGCGGTCGATCGCCACCCGCAGCGCGCGCAGCAGGGTCGGCAGGTTCTTGCGCGGCTCCAGCGTGCTCACAAACAGCATGAAGCTCTTGGCCACCACCGGCTGGCCGCCCAGCACACGGGCCTCGCCCTCGCGCAGCAGCACGGGGCGGAACAGCGACGCGGCGGCCTCGTAGACCACATCGATCTGGTCAGGCGCGACATCCAGGTACTGCGCGATGTCCTGGCGGGTGGCCTCAGAGACGGCGATGACGCCCTCGGCGCGGGCGGTACTGCGCGCGATCTGGCCGTAGTAGCGGCGGGCGTCGTCATCCAAGATCTCGGGGTAGTGCATGAACGCCAGGTCGTGGATGGTGACCACCGCTGGAAACGGGCGGCGGGTGGGCGCGATAAAGTCGGGGCAGTGCAGCACCTGCGGACGCACCGCCATCAGCTCCAGCGGCAGCGACCATGGCTCGAAGCGGTTGTGGGGCGGGGTGTAGATCACGTGGCGGCTCACGTGCGGGGCCACCGCCAGCGGGCGCTCCATCTTGCGGTGCTGCAGGCAGATATACTGGTGCCTCTGATCGACCTCGGCGAGAGCCGCCACCAGACTCCGTGTATATTGTGGTATCCCGCCGCGCCGGTACGCGTTCAGGCGGGCATCTATCGCAATACGCATGATCATTCCGGCGCACATATTCCACCGCAGCACAATATGTGCAATAGCTCTCAACGTGCGCGCTATACGGGTACGAATGGCGGCCCCGCAGCCCACGGTCAGGCAGGCGCAACCCCTGGCGGGTCGGCCAGCTCGACCGACAGGCCATCGTGGGCGAGCCGGATGTGCTCTGGAAGCAGCGCGTTGGTCTCGGCGTGGTCGAGATCGTGCGTCATATGCACCAGCAGGGCGCGGCGCGGGCGCAGCCGCTCGATCAGCGAGACCGCCTGGCCAAGCGAGATGTGGTTCGGGTGCGGCTCGTGGCGCAGCGCGTTCAGCACCAGCAGATCCAGCCCGCCCAGCGCCGCCATGGTCGGCTCGCCGATCGCGCTGGCGTCGGTCACGTAGCCCAGGTCGCCGACCCGAAAGCCGGTGATCGTCCACGAGCCATGCTCGACCGCCAGCGGCAGCACATCCAGGCCAGCGGCAACGAACGGCTGGCCGTGGGCCACCTCGCGCAGCTCGATCATGGGGCGGCTCGACCCCGAGTTGCTCTCGCCAAAGGCGTAGTCGAAGCGCTTGCGGATCTCGCCCAGCGTGCCCGCCGTGCTATAGATCGGGATCGCCGCATTGCTGACCATGGTCAGCGGGCGCAGGTCGTCGATGCCCGCGATATGGTCGGTGTGCGAGTGCGTGACCAGCACCGCATCCACATGCGCCAGGCCGACGGACAGCGCCTGCTGGCGCAGATCCGGCCCAGCGTCGATCAGCACGACCTTGCCGCCCACCTCCAGCAGCGCCGAGGTGCGCAGGCGGCGGTTGTGTGGGTCCGCCGAGGTGCAGACGCGGCAGCAGCAGCCGATCATCGGGAGGCCCATGGATGTGCCGGTGCCAAGAAATGTGATTCGCATGGACAGATCGCCTACTTTACCAGAGCGTTGTAGAGCACAGTATAGCACAGGCATCCGCATCGGGCGGCAGATCCCAGCGCCTCTGACAGGGCCTATGCGTTCGCGACAGATCGCCAATTCTTTTACCACCAAGACTCCAAGACACCAAGGAAAAAGAGAACCAGGAACCACGAAGGTGCGAAGGCGACCGATCTTGGATAGGGCGTACCGCTCCAGCCCAGTGGTTTTGGAGGGCACACAGGCCCAGCGCGGGCTGCACCCATGTCGGCGTAGCATCGCCAGATCGCCTATACTAGTGCCTAGCACACGCAGGCCGTGCGGCCCGCTAGCAGACGAGGCAGACCATGCTCCACACCATCTCGATCCCGCCCCGTGACACCGCGCAGCCCCCCGAGCCAGACAGCGCGGGCGGGCGGCTGCGCCGGACCTGGAACTTCTACCAGCCCGCGATCGCCATCTTTCTGATCAGCCGGATCTTGTTCTACCTTGTGGTCTTCGCCGGGAAGGACATGTTGCCGGTCATCTACGCCATCACCAACCCGGTGCAGGAGCGCTACGGCTGGGGGATGGCCGCCCACTACCGCTGGAACGCGCTCAACTACCTGCAGATCGCCACCGATGGCTACCCCGCCAGCATCACCGAGCAGGATGGCGGCAACCTGGCGTTTTTCCCGCTGCTGCCGCTGGCCATGCGCATCGTCGGGCTCGGCAGCGAGCTAGCCAGCGCGGTGGGCGGGATCGCACTGGTACACCTGGCCTCGCTGCTGGCCTTCTGCATGCTCTACTGGCTGGCCATGGAGGACACGGGCGACGCCGAGACCGCGCGGCGTGCGGTGTTCTACACCGCGCTGTTCCCGCTGGCCTTCTTCTACGCCGTGCCCTACACCGAGTCGTTCTTTCTGGCGCTGAGCGTGGGTTTCTTTGTGGCTATGCGGCGGCGGAAATGGATGTGGGCTGGCGCGGCGATCGCGCTGGCCTCCATATGCAGGCTGGCCGGCGTGCTGCTGGGGGTGGTGATGGCGGTGGAGCTAGGGCTGCTACTGTGGCGCGGCGGGCTGGTGGGCCGCGACAGGCTGCGCGCCGCGCTGGGGCTGGGCATCGCGCCGCTGGGCATGCTGGCCTACATGGCCTACCTGCTGTGGCACACCGGCGACCCGCTGGCCTTCCAGCACGCCCAGAGCCACTGGGACCGCGAGACCATGCTGCCGCCGCTGACGCTGGCGCGCGGCATCGGCTACGCGCTCAACCCGGCGCTCACCAACGACCCGCACCTCTACATGATCGGCGCGATCAACACCGTGATCGTCTTTGCCTTCACCGCGATCGTCGCGCTCTCGTGGCGGCGCACCCCGCTGGCCTACACGCTCTACGCCGCGCTCAGCCTGTGCCTCGCGCTGGTGTCGCCCCTGGCTGGTCCGCTCACCATGCAGGGCACCGGGCGCTACGCCATGGTGCTGTTCCCGGTGATGATCGTGATGGCCTCGTGGCGATCCAAGCCGGTGTACTATGCGCTGATCGCGATCACCACCGCGCTGTATCTGATGCTTGCCGCGCTGTTCACGCACGCATTCTATATTGTATGAGAGACAGGTGAGAAAACCGCAGGTGTAAGGAAAAAAGAGGGGGAACTGATGGTACGGGAGACGGGAATCGAACCCGTGACTTGAGCTTGGAAGGCTCTCGCGTTACCACTACGCCACTCCCGCACAGCGGAGATGATTGTACCCGCTCGCCGTCCATCCGTCAAGCCGCGCGGCAGGCGCTGCCAAGCCGAAGTGTTGCTTGCTGTAGCATACACGCCCGCCGAAACGCTTGACACTCTGTTTCCAAGCAACATATAATGCCCGCGAGGAGGCACGACGCCATGGATGAAGAGACCTTTGAGGCCGTTGTGCTGGAGGCCATCAACGATCTGCCCGAGGAGTTTGGCCGCCACCTGGCGAACGTCGAGGTGCTAGTCGAGGCCCAGCCTACGCCCGAGCACCGTCGCGCCGCCCGGATCAAACCCTGGCAGACGCTCTACGGCCTCTACCAGGGCGTGCCGCTCACCGTCCGGCAGAGCGGCATGGTGCTGATGCCCGACACCATCACGATCTTTCGCGAGCCGCTGAGCCACGATTTCCCCAGCCGCGAGCAGCTCCGCGCGCAGATCCGCCGGACCGTGCTGCACGAGATAGCCCATGTTTTTGGGATCAGCGACGACCGCCTGCGCGAGCTTGATGCCTACTAGTGGCAGCGGCGGCCCAGGCGCGCCCGCTGGGAGCCAGCCATACACGCAATGAAACGCCTACTACCACTCTTACGCCGCCTACTCGTCACCGGGTTCTTCCTGCTCGCGCTGCTGATCTGGGTGGGGCTGGCCGCCGACACCGCCAGCCTGATGCAGCAGGCCGTGGTGCCCACGCCCACGCCTGCCCCCACCGACATCCCAGCCATCAGCCCGACCCCCGTGCCCTACGCCCGCCCCGACGCCACCGCCGCCCCCGACGCGCTGGCCTTCCAGGAGCTGGCCAGCGGCGGGCCGCAGCAGGCCGTGCACCCCAAGACGGGGCGCTACATCTCGGCGTGGCTGCCCAACTCGTTCAACGAGACCAACCGCAAGTCGTTCGAGGCCAACGCCGACATCCTCGACGAGATCAGCCCGTTCTGGTACGCCACCAACACCAGGGGCGACCTGCTGCACGGCTACGACGCGCGCGACAAAGACCTGGTGGATCTGGCCCACGCCAACAACGTGCTGGTCATCCCATCCGTCCACAACGTGGTGACCGGGGCCGACCCCATCCCCACGCTGCTGCGCAACCCCGAGGCCCGCAGCCGCCACGTGCGCAACATCGTGGATGAGGTGCTGGCCCACAACTACGACGGCTTCGACATCGACTTCGAGTCGCTCTCATCCAGCCTGCGCGAGGAGTACTCGGCCTTCATCATCGAGCTGGGCGAGGCCCTGCACAAGCACGGCAAGCTGCTGACGGTGGCTGTGCACGCCAAGACATGCGACTACTGCGGCCTGGGCGGCTTCCAGGACTGGGTGGTAATCAACAAATATGCCGACCGCATGCGCATGATGACCTACGATATGAGCTGGAAGGGCGGCTCGCCCGGCCCGGTGGCCCCAGTCTACTGGGTCCAGGATGTCTCCGAGTATGCGCGCACCGTGGTCGACCCATCCAAGATCATCGTGGGCGTGCCGTTCTACGGCTACGACTGGAAGCAGGGCGGCGGCGACGCCAAGGCCTACAACTGGGAAGATTTTAACGCGATCATCCAGCAGTACGGCATCGAGAAAACCCTGGTCGAGACCGACAGCCAGGGCCGCAGCGTGCAGGAGAATCGCATCACCTACACCCTGCGCGGCCAGCGCCGCGTGGCCTACTTCGCCACCAAGAGCAGCCTGGATGCCAAGCTGGCCCTGGTGCAGCAGCTCGACCTGGCTGGCATCGCCATCTGGCGGCTGGGCGGCGAAGACCCCGAGAACTGGACGGTCATCCGCCAGCGCCTGCTCCAAGATCCCTTCGAGTCGCAGCGGATGGTCAACAAGTCGCTGCCAAACCACTAGGTGCCATGTCAGAACGATCTGTCAAATACAACACCGAGGAGGCCGCAGCCCTGTTCGCGCGCGGCGTGGGCGCTGCCAAGGGCGGCCAGAAGCGCGTGGCCGCCAGCCTGCTCTCTCGCGCGGTGCAGCTCGACCCCACCCACGAGCAGGCATGGCTCTGGCTCTCGGGCGTGCTCGAAGACCCCAACGAGATCGCCTTCTGCCTGCGCTCGGTGCTGTCGATCAACCCCAGCAGCGAGCGCGCCCGCCAGGGCCTAGCCTGGCTTGAGCAGCGCAAGATGGTGGCCGCCCAGCCCGTGCCTGCTGCCATCCCCGCCGCCCAGCCCCAGCAGAGCGAGCGCGACCGCAGCGACCGCGAGCACCGCGAGAACTGGTGGGTCGGCTGGCGGCGCAACCGCCGCGAGACCAGCCGCGCCTGGCAGATCGTGCTGGTCGCGATGATCATGCTCTACGCCCTGACGATCGGCCTGAACTACCAGCTGCGCCAGATCATCAGCCAGAGCAAGGCCCAGCACATCCCCACCGCCGCCCCCGACATGCCGCAGGCCACCCTGGCCCCCACGGCCATCCCGCTCTACCAGAAGAGCCTGGCCGCCAGCGAGGACGCCCAGGCCCTGGCCTACCTGAGCGCCTTCGAGGCCCAGCGCGGCGACCTGCGCACCGCTGTGGATGCCTACCGCGAGGCCACCAGCAAGCTGGGCAACTCGTCGCTGCTGCACGCCTCGGCGGCCCGCGCCCTGCGCGAGAAGGTGGATGGGTCGTACAAGGCCATCGCGGCGCTCAGCCCGCCCGCGTCGCTGCGCGAGGCCCACACCGCCTACCTGAAGGGGCTGGACGAGGAGCGCGCCGCCATGGACGACATGCTGGAGTTCTACGGCAGCTTCAGCGTGCAGCTGGTGAACCGCGCCGTGCTGCGCCTGGAGGACGCCAGCCAGCAGATCGCCCAGGCCCGCGCCGTGTTCGGCAGGGCCAGCCAGCGCGCCAACACCAGCTTCCCCGCCTACACCATCCGCTAGCCCGCCCCACTTCGCGCCGCCGCCTCGTTCTTCTCAGAAAGCAAGCTGTGGGACACCCGCCCACAGCTTTTGTTGTACTATGGTGTGGCTCTATTTGGCAGAAGAGGAACACATGAACACCGCATTTCTCAAACAGCTTCTGGATACCCCCAGCCCATCCAGCGAGGAGGCCGCCGCCGCCCGCCTGTGGCGCGAGGAGGCCAGCACCTTCGCCGACACGGTCTACGCCGATGTGCGCGGCAGCTCGTTCGCCGTGCTGCAGGGCGGCAAGCCCCGCATCATGCTGGCGGGCCACATCGACGAGATCGGCGTGATGGTCAGCTATATCGACGACGACGGCTACCTCTACTTCTCGGGGGTGGGCGGCTGGGACTCGCAGGTGCTGGTGGGGCAGCGCATCCGCCTGGTGGGCCGCAGCGGCCCGGTGGTGGGCGTCATAGGCAAGAAGGCCATCCACCTGATGAAGCCCGACGAGCGCGAGCGCGTGAGCAAGATCGACGACCTGTGGATCGACATCGGCGTGGCCAGCCGCGCCGAGGCGCTGGAGCTGGTGCGCGTGGGCAGCGTGGGTGTGGTCGAGGGCCAGGTCTACGATCTGCCCCACGGGCGCATGGTCTCGCGCGGGATGGACAACCGCATCGGCGCGTTCACCGTGCTGGAGGCGCTGCGCCTGCTGTCGCAGGATCGGCCCAGGGCCACCGTGGCCGCCGTGGCCACCAGCCAGGAGGAGATCACCTTCGCCGGGGCGCACACCGCCGCCTACGGCTTCGACCCGCTGGCCGCGATCATCGTGGATGTGACCCACGCCACCGATGTGCCCGGTGCCGACAAGCGCCACAGCGGCGATGTGAAGCTGGGCGGCGGCCCGGTGCTCGACCGCGGCTCGGCGGTCAGCCCGGTGGTGTTCGACATGCTGGTGGGTGCCGCCGAGCGCGAGGGCATCCCCTACACCGTCACGATCAGCCCAGGGCGCACCGGCACCGACGGCGATGCGATCAACGTGGCGCGCGCGGGCGTGGCCTGCGGCCTGGTCTCCATCCCGAACCGCTATATGCACTCGCCCAGCGAGATGATCGCGCTGCCCGATGTGGAGCAGGCCGCCCGCCTGATCGCGGCGTTCGTGCGCTCGATCGACGAGGGCACCGACTTCATCCCACGCTAGGCGCTGGCAGATCGCCGCACCAAGTGGCAAAAAAACACCCGCATGTGTTGCCCACATGCGGGTGTTTTTGTAGTGCGAAAAAGCTAGAGGAAGCGCAGATTCGGGTGCTTGTCGGTATAGTAGCTGATCTGCGCGCCCAGAGTCGGGTCGGCATCCAGATCGGCGCTGGCGGCCATGATCTGATCGAGCGCGCTGGCAAGACAGCGCTCGACCTGCTCGGCGGGCGCGCCCAGCGAGCGCAGGCGGCGCAGCTCCGGCTCCCACGGCACGCTGCAGGCCCCGCGCGCGATCACGCCGATGATGTCGGGGTGGTAGCTGCCCCGGCCCAGCCAGTTCAGGCCCAGGCAGAAGCTCGCGCCGCAGCCGCCGTTGCGCTCGCGGGCGATGTCGAGCAGCTCCTGCTCGCGCCCGACGGCCATCACCAGCAGGGGCCGCGAGTTGCAGCAGAGCGCCTCAGTGCCGCACATGGGCAGGCCCAGCATGGCCGAGAGCGCGCTGGCCACCGGCGCGGCCAGCCGATCGAGGCCGATCACGCACGAGAAGCCCCACGCGGCGGCCTGGGCCAGGCCGACCATGCGCCGCAGGGTGGTGGCGATGTCGGGGTAGGTGAAGTGGTACTCGGCCACCTCGCGCAGATGGATGCCGTCATCCTGGGCCGAGCCGAGCTGCACGATGCCGTAGCTGGCGTAGAGCTGATCTTTAAACGATGGCTCCTCGCCGCACTCGCGGTGGCGCTCGACCGAGGCCAGCAGCGCGCCGATCTCGGCCTGGGCCTGGGGGCGCGTGGCCCAGGTGCGGGCGCGCTCGAAGGCGATCTGGGCCTCGTCGTAGTTGCCCAGGCGCAGCATGCAGCAGCCGCGCAGCTTGTAGAGCGCCCAGTCCTCGGCGTAGCGCTCAAGCGCGATCTGGGTGTGCTGCAGCGCCTCGATGTAGCTGCCGCGGATGTAGTGCAGGCAGGCGACCTCGTAGTTGGTGGCCGGGTCATCGGGGATGAGCGACAGGCAGTGCTGGAAGACCTGCATCGACTCATCGTGGCGGCCTATTTCCAGCAGCACATAGCCAAGGTTAAAGTGGGCGAGGAAATCGCCGCCCTCCAGCTTCACGACAAAGCGGAACTCCTCAGCGGCCTTGGCGTAGAGGCCGTAGCGCTGGTAGTAGAGGCCGAGGGCATCGTGGGCTTCGCGGAGGTGGGGATCGCGGGCGATCGCGCGGCGATATTCCTCAACGGCTTCATCGACTCGGTGTGCCCGCTCAAGGACGAGGCCGCGCTGAAGGTGAAGGATGGCCTCATCACGCTGATACTCATCGAGCATCGCCAGACTCCCGGCGCGTGTGCGCCATACCCAATACGCGCAGATATTTTGACGAAGACAATATGCGCGGCTCGTAGGGTGTTCCTCGTCATTATAGCATAATGTTCTGGCGCTGGCAGGACGATTTTCACCAGGGTTGCCGATCTTGCGAGCGCATTACAGTGCGGTGAATGCGCAGATCTGCGCTTGGGAATATACACCGGACGCAGTTGGGCAGCGTGGTGCGACTCTTCAACGTACCGTTAGGAAGCATATGCTCACAAAAACGGCATGGTCGGCTGGGCAGAACGTTTCCAGCCAACCATGCCGTTGGGCGTTAGAATCCCGCACCCGCCAGAGCCTGGCGCTGGGCCTCCAGCAGCGTGGCGATTCCCGCCTCGCCCAGATCGAGCAGGCTGTTCAGCTCGGCCCGCGTCACCGCGCGGCGCTCGGCGGTGCACTGCACCTCCACAATACCGCCGGTGCTGGTCTGGATGATGTTGCAGTCCATCTCGGCGGTGCTATCCTCGCTATAGTCCAGGTCGAGCAGGGCGCTGCCGCCCACATAGCCCGCGCTGATCGCGGCCACCGCCTGCACCAGCGGCAGCTGGGCCAGGTCGCCGCGCCGCACCATGCGGTGTAGGGCCAGGGCCAGCGCCAGATAGCCGCCGGTGATCGAGGCGCAGCGGGTGCCGCCATCGGCCTGCAGCACATCGCAGTCGATGGTGATGGTGTGCTCGCCCAGCAGCTGCATGTCCACCGCCGCCCGCAGCGAGCGCCCGATCAGGCGCTGGATCTCCTGGGTGCGGCCCGAGGCCCCGCTGCGCTCGCGGCGCGAGCGGGTGGTGGTGGATCGCGGCAGCAGCGAGTATTCGCCGGTGACCCAGCCCTGGCCCTGGCCGCGCAGCCAGCCGGGCACGCCCGCCTCCACGCTGGCGGTGCAGAGCACGCGGGTGCCGCCCTGCTCGATCAGGGCCGAGCCTTCGCCATAGCCAAAGGTGTCGAGCGTGATGCGCAGGGGCCGGATCTGGTCGGCGGCGCGCTCGTCGGATCGCTGCATGGTCTTCTTCCTCTATACTATCGGCTATTTTGCCGTCAGGTACATGAAATCGCGCTCCTCGGCGCCCAGGTACTTGCCGCGCTCGCGGGGCATAGCGCTGATCAGCGGCTGGGCCAGCAGCGCGCCATCCTGGCCGCGCTGGTAGGTGACGAAGCGCACCCAGTAGTTGTTTATGTCCATCTGCATGGCGCTCTGCGCGCCTGCGGCGGCCAGGGCCTGGGCCAGCCGCGCGGATGTGAGCGCGTCGCCCACGGCGTAGAACAGCGTGCGCCCATCCGCGCTCACGCCCACGCCCGAGCGCCAGGTCTCCACCTGCTTGTCCACCGACGCGCCCCAGCCCGCGCCGCCCTCAAGCGCGCGCGGCGTCACCTGGCCCGCATCCACCAGCAGCTGGCCGTTCTGACGCCACGCCGCCAGGCCCATCTCGGCGGTGAAGTCGCGGCCCCACAGGCCAACGCGCACCTCGCCGCTGGCCAGCACGGCCAGGGTGGCCCGGCCATCCACCGGCTGGCGAAACACCATGTCGCCAATGCCCATGCCGTCGTTGCCGTGGATGGCCTTAAACCCACCGTTGAAGGCGGCCAGCAGGCGCTCGCGGTCGGCGTCGGGGATGCGGCCATCGCGCACCAGCGGCACCGTGGGGGTCAGCACATTGGTCTGCGGCTCCAGCGTGCCCGCCACCATATGCAGCTGGGCGCGCGCCAGATCGACCGCCACGACGGCCACCTGGATATCGGGCCGCGCCGGGTCGGGGCGGAACGCGGTGACGGCCATGGCCGGAGCGCCGCCGTCGCTGGCGGCGGGCAGGAACTGCCACTGGCCCTCGTAGGGCAGCTGGCCATCGGCGATGGCGGTGGGGATGGGCGCGAGCGCCCAGGTGGTGTCGGGGGCGCTGGGCGGCGGCGCGCTGGGCTGCACCAGCCCAATCGTGGGCACGGCGGTGGGCGGCAGCGTGGGGCGCGGCGTGTGCAGCGGCCTAGGCGTAGGCGTGACAGTGGGGATGAAAATCGTGGCGCTGGGACTGGCCGTGGCGCTCGGCGCGGCGCTCGGGCTGGCCGTGGCGCTCGGCGGCTCGCCCAGCTCCAGCAGCTGGGCCGAGATCCAGCCCACCGTGCCTGGCCGCAGCGGGCGCTCGTTGGCGGCGCTGCCCGGCGCGACCACCCGCACCTTGGCCCAGCCAGGGCTGGCAAGCGGGTCGTCGATCACCTCCAGGCGGTCGCCCGGCAGCACCCAGCCCAGCACATTCTCGCCCACCGTCGGGTCGGAACGCAGGTTGCCCCCGCGCAGCACCGTGGCCGCGCTGCGGTTGGCGGGCACGCTGGCCTGCGTGGCGGTGGCACTAATGGCGACAGTGGCGGTAGGCAGCGGCGTGGGCAGCAGGCCCACCGTGGGCACAAGAGCCTGAGGAGCACGGGCATCTGGCGTGGCCGCGATCTCCACCTCCCAGCGCGGGGCATCGTAGCCGAACGCCACCTGCGCCTCGCGCAGCAGCGTGCCCGCGCGAAACACCTGCGACTCGACAAAGGCCACTGGCCCCGGCCCGACGATGGCGCGCGCCGCATCTACGGCCTTCAGCAGCAGCGCGGGCTGGAGCGAGATCGCCCACGCCGCCGTGAGCACCACGATCAGGAATGACACCAGGGCTATCGGTTTATCGAGCGCGCGGGCCTGCGAGGTGAGGTGCTGCTGGGCGCGCGCGGCCTGCTCGGCGGTGCGGAAGGTGTAGCGCCGCCCACGGAAGCGAAAGGCGACCCGCTCTTGCCCCAGCCAGGTGCGCACGCGAAACAGCTGCGACGGGCGGTCGGCAAGGCGGGATGGAAAGCGGGTTGACTGCTCTGAACGTTGCATGGTCTCAAAAGCGCTCTATGGCGAAGGTCGCGCTGCGCCCACGTATCATACCACGCGTCTAGGCCGTCACAATGAGCAGGGCCTGATATCTAGCTCGCAGCCGCCCTAGCGCGCGCAGCCCACCAGCGGCTCGGGGTCGATGTTCACCCCGGCGGGCGAGCGCACCTCGTAGTGCAGGTGCGGGCCGGTGGAGTAGCCGGTGGTGCCCGCCGTGCCCAGCCGCTGGCCCGCCGACACCACCTGCCCGTCGGCAATCTCCAGGGTGTTCAGGTGGCCGTAGGCGGTGGCGTAGCCGCTCTCGGCGTTGGTGATGATGATAAAGTTGCCGCCTGGCCAGCTGTTGGGGAAGACCTGCGCGGTGCCGCCCAGCGTCGTCACCACCGGCGAGCCAAAGGTCGCATCCGAGTTATCGTAGCCGTTGTGGTCGGAGTCGATCGCCAGATCGACCGCGCCCATGGTCTCCGCTGGAACATGGGTGCCTACACCAAACGGCTGCGTGATCACCACCGACATACCGGCGGGCGCGATCAGCGGGCAGCCGTGCGGGCCATCGGCCTGAAGCGAAAACGCGGGCGTGGCGGTGGGCGCGGGCGTGGCGCTGGGCGGGATGGTGGGCGCGATCTCCACGGGCGTGGGAGTGGGCGTGGCGCTAGGGGCCGCCGTGGGCGTGGCGCTGGGCAGCGCCGCAAAGGCATCTGCGCCCTGCCCGGGCTGGGCGCTCTGGGCGGTGCTCAGCGCGGCCATCACCTGCTGGATAATCGCGCCGCCCGCCTCGGCCTGGCCCTGCAGCATGGGCGAGAGCGCCAGCGCGCTAGCCACAGTGGCGATGCCAAGCGCCGCCAGCTGCTGCGGGGGGTTCCGGGGCGCGGGGCGGGCCTGCGGGGCGCTGCCCGCCAGCAGCAGCGGCTCCAGATCGAAGATCGCAGCCAGCAGCACGCGGCTGGTCTCATCCAGCGCCCGCATGCCATACTCGATCTCGGCCAGAGTGCGGGCAGATATGCCGCTGCGCAGGGCAAGATCCGAAAACGTCATGCCGTGGCTACGACGGAGTGCGCGAATGGTGGGCACGTCTTTATCCTTTTTCCAGAGAGCATCCTGCGATGGTGAGCATAGCACGGCGGGGTGCGATTGAACATGACAGCATGTTTACGGATGCTTGCCTTTAGGCGTTTCATCCCACCGCTGAAGCTGGTGGGATGAAACGCTCCGCTTGAGCGGCTTTCGCCCACGGTCGGTATAGCACATATGTTGCATTTTACGTAGCGGTGTGCTATGCTTAACATATGCAGAAAACCTACAAATACCGCATCTATCTCACCAAAGGTCAGCGCCGATTGCTTGAGCAGCAATTGGAACTGTGCCGTTGGGTCTATAACGAGACGCTTGCCGAACGCACACGTGCGTATGAAGAACGCGGCGAGCGGTTGCGGTTGTACGATACCCAGGCCCTGCTTCCGATGTGGAAGAGGGCAAAACCTGCATTGAAAGGCGTTCACTCACAAGTCTTGCAAAACGTCTCGGTGCGGGTTGATTTGGCGTATCACGCCTTCTTCCAACGCGTCAAACGTGGCGCTGAACAAGCAGGCTTTCCCCGGTTCAAAGGCAAAGGACGATACGATTCGATCACCTACCCGCAGTACGGGAACGGGGTGCGGCTGGAGGGCAATCGGTTGCTCCTCTCGAAAGTCGGCGCGGTCCACGTTGTTTTGCATCGTCCCGTTGAGGGAACGCCCAAAACCGTGACGATACGCCGTTCTCGGAGTGGCAAGTGGTTTGTCTCGTTTTCCTGCGAGCTGGAAACGCATGAACAACGCCCCACGGGCGAGGTGGTGGGCGTGGATATGGGGCTGGCATCGTTCGCGACGTTCTCCGATGGGGAGCAGATCGCTAACCCGCGTTTCTACCGCCGCGATGAAGTAGACCTGGGGCGCGTCCAGCGGCGGAAGGACGCCGCCAAGCAAGCAGCAAACTGGGCAGAGCACGCCAAACAAACGGTGATCCTTGCCAAGATCCACGAGCGCATTGCCAACCGACGCAGCAACTTTGCGCATCAGGCAAGCCGCAGGCTCGTCAATCGCTTTCAGGTCATCGTGTTTGAAGCCCTTGCCCCGCAAGCCATGGGCACGAGCAGCGGGATGCGCAAGAGTATTATGGACGTGGCGTGGTCGCAGTTTATCGCGATGACCGTCAGCAAAGCGGCAGAAGCTGGCAGGCGGGTCATTCTGGTGGACCCCCGCAATACGTCCAAGCGGTGTTCCCGCTGCGGCACATTGGTCGATAAGACCTTGTCTGACCGTGTGCATAGGTGCCCAACGTGTGGGCTGGTGATGGATCGTGATATGAATGCGGCGATCAACATCCTCCAACGCGGCCTCGCTACCCTTCGTACCTGACATGGTGGAGTGGGGCGGCACTCCCTTGAAGCCCACGCGCGTTAGCCGTGGGAGCCGTCACAACCGCTGTTTGCTTAAAACAGTCCGACCGTATCACGTAGGTTTTTATGGTAAAAAGAGATAGCTATCTGCTGTCTATTCTTGATAGCAACTATTAATTGTGCAACATGTGCATTTTTCGCTCATAGCAGCAGAAAAAGGCTATTGCGCCACGAGGGAGCAAGACATCCATTTCGGCCCTTCGTGTCCTCGTGCCCTCGTGGTATTCGTTCCCGCTTCTCGCCCTCGTGTCTTCGTGTCTTCGTGGTATTCGTTCCCGTTTGTTCCTTGGTGTCTTGGAGTCTTGGTGGTAAGAAGTCCTGAAATGCCCCAAGATGTCCTACAATACCCCCACTTCGATTGAGAGTGGAGAATGCTATGCAACGACGTATCGCCATGCTCGCCCTCGCGCTCACGCTTGGCGCGTGTATGCCGGGGCGGGCCAGCACCCCGCCCACCACCCCCACGCCCACCGCAGGCGCGACCGAGGCCGCCCAGCCCACCGAGCAAGATGCCCAGCCCACCGCAGGCGCGACCGAGGCCGCCCAGCCCACCGAGGCCGTGCCTGCCGCCGTCGACGACCTGGCCACGCTCACCCAGGCCAAGTCGGGCGACCGCGACCAGACCGCGCTGGCCGAGGCCTTCAGCGGCAAGGATCTGCCCGAGGTGGCTCGCACCACCCCGCTGGATGTGAAGGTGGGCGATGTCGAGACCTTCTGGGTGGCCGACAGCCTGGAGAACACCAACTACCAGATCAAGGCCAAGCTGCGCTACGCCGGGCCGGTGGTGCTCATGTATGTCGACACCGAGGTCGAGGGCGATATCGCGCAGGAGACGATCGAGGACTCGGCCAAGCGCTTCGAGAACGAGATCTACGCCCGCGACCGCGAGATCTTCGGCGAGGAGCGCGCGCCGGGGGTCGATGGCGACGCGCGGCTCACGATCCTCAACACCGCCGTGCGCGGCGCGGGCGGCTACTTCTCATCCGCCGACGCCGTCACCAAGCAGGTCAACCGCTTCTCCAACGAGCGCGAGATGTTCGTGATCGGCATCGACTCGTACCCGCTGGGCAGCGACGGCTACGCCGAGACCCTGGCCCACGAGTTCCAGCACATGATCGAGTGGAACGTGGCGCGGCGCAGCCCCAGCTGGTTCAACGAGGGCATGTCCACCAACGCCGAGGAGCTGTTCGGCTTCCGCGACCCCTACCAGGAGGCCCAGCACCTGGAGGAGCCCGACATCCAGCTGACCACCTGGAGCGCCGAGGCCGCGCAGACCGGGCGGCACTACGGCACCTCGCGCCTGTTCCTGCGCTACATCGCCACCCACTACGGCGGCGAGCAGACCCTGGGCGGCCTGGTGAAGGCCGACGCGGGCAACAACACCCAGGCCTTTGTCGACCTGGCCCAGAAGAAATACCCTGACATCACCAGCTTCGCCGACGTGGTATCGGACTGGACGGTGGCCAACGTGCTGAACGACAAGGGCGTGGACGAAGGCCGCTACGCCTACGACATCGCCGAGACAGCCAGGACCGAGAAAGCCCTGCCCAGCGATCGCACCGATGTCAGCCAGTTCGGGGCCGACTACCTGACGCTAGAGGGGCCTGCCACCCTGCACTTCGACGGCGCCAGCACGGTGTCGCTGGTGGGGGCCACGCCCAAGGGCGGCACCGGCATGTGGTGGAGCAACGCAGGCGACGACAGCGTGCAGATGCTCACCAAGGAGTTCGACCTGAGCGGCCAGACCAAGGCCACGCTCAGCTTCGACGCCTGGTACGAGATCGAGCGCCACTACGACTACGCCTTTGTCACAGCATCCACCGACGGCGGCACCACCTGGCAGACCATCAAGGGCGGCACCACCACCGACGAAGACCCCCAGGGCCAGAACTTCGGCAACGGCATCACCGGGGTCAGCGGCTCGCCCTCATCCGAGATCAACGAGGGCGTGGATGGCCAGTGGCTGCCCGAGCAGTTCGACCTCTCGGCCTACGCGGGCAAGAAGATCCTGCTGCGCTTCTGGCTGATCAGCGACAGCGCCCTGAACGGCGCGGGCCTGCTGATCGACAACATCCAGATCCCCGAGCTGGGCTACAGCGACGACGTGGAGCAGGGCGACGACGGCTGGCAGGCCACGGGCTTCGTGCGCACCAGCGGCACCCTGCCCCAGCTGTGGGCGCTGCGGCTGGTGCGCACGGGCGCGCAGGGCACCACAGTGGAGCGCGTGGCCACCGACGCCCAGGGCGACGCCGACATCACCCTAGCCGCAGGCGAGCGCGCCACCCTGGTGGTGATGGGCAGCACCCCGATCACCACCGAGCCGGCCAGCTACCGCTACACCCTGGCCAGCAACTAGCCCCGGCTGAGATTCTGATCACAAGATCGCGCCGATGTCGCCACGCCGCAGCGACATCGGCGCTGCCGCGCAGTTGACAACCCCCCAGCGCTGCACTACACTGCGGGCCGTTGAATCGCGCCTTGTAATGACGAGGAAAGCCACGTGAAGAAACTGCAGATTGCCATCATCGGCATGGCCCTGGCCGCAGGGCTTGTCGGCTGCGATACGGTCTCGCCCAGCACCCCGACCACCGCGCCCGCCACGGCGCCCGCCGAGGCCACCGCCTACCCCGCGCCCGAGGCCCAGGCCACCCCCGAGTCGTACCCCGCGCCCGAGGCGCTGACCACGCCCACCGCCTACCCCGCGCCGTAGCCTGGCCCGCCGCGCTGCCCTGCCTAGCCAGCGTTTGCGCCAGCCCAGCGAAAATGGTATACTTAAAGCCGCTAGTCAAAGGCTTTGCAGGAAAGTGGGTATCCCCCACTTTTCTTCTTGTTAACGTCAAAAATTCGGGCAAACCCCGTAGAGGTATAGAGCAGGCGAGGTGGTATGAAGAGCGATTTCTACGCGGCTATCTCCCAGATTGCGGCAGAGCGCGGTATCCCGAAGGAAGCCATCATCGGGCAGGTAGAGAAGGCGCTGGTGACGGCGTACCGCCGCACGCTAGGCAATAACCCACCGCCGATCGAGATTAATGTCCGCCTCGACCCCGCCACCGGCTCGTGGCGCGTGTTCGCCGAGAAGCAGGTGGTGGATGAGGTGTTCGACGACCGCTTCGAGGTCGATATCGAGCACGCCAAAAAGTTTAAGGCCGACGTCGAGATGGGCGAGACCATTATGGTCGAAAGCACGCCCAACGACTTCGGGCGAATCGCCGCGCAGACGGCCAAGCAGGTGGTGCTGCAGGGCATCAAAGAGGTCGAGCGCGAGCATGTCTACGGCGAGTACCTGGAGCGCGAGGGCGAGCTGATCACCGCCACGGTGCAGCGCATGGCCAAGGGCAATGTCATCCTTGAGATGGGCAAGGCCGAGGCCGTGCTGCCGCCCAAGGAGCAGGTGGACGGCGACCGCTACTACCACGGCCAGCGGCTCAAGGTCTACATGATGGAGATCCGGCGCGAGGAGCGCGGCCCCCGCCTGATCGTCTCGCGGGCGCACAAAAACCTGATCACGCGGCTCTTCGAGATGGAAGTGCCCGAGATCTACAACGGCACGGTCGAGATCAAGTCGATCGCCCGCGAGCCGGGGCTGCGCACCAAGGTGGCCGTGGTGGCCCGCCAAGAGGGCATCGACCCGGTCGGCTCGTGCGTGGGCATGCGGGGCATCCGCATCCAGAACATCGTAAACGAGCTGAACGGCGAGAAGATCGACGTGGTGCAGTGGTCATCCGACCCGAAAGAGTTCATCGCCAACGCGCTCTCGCCCGCCCAGGTGGTGGAGGTGCAGCTGCGCGACGACGAGCACGCCGCCACCGTGATCGTGCCCGACAAGCAGCTGTCGCTGGCCATCGGCAAAGAGGGCCAGAACGTGCGGCTGGCCGCCAAGCTCACCGGCTGGCGCATCGACATCAAGAGCGCCACCGCGCTGCTGGATGAGGAGCGCGCCGCCGCCGAGGCCCGCGAGGCCGCCGAGCACGAGCAGATGGCCACCGAGGTGGCCCTAGCCACCGCCAAGGTCGAGACCCGCAAGGTGCGGCCCGATGGCACCGTGCTCTACCAGAACCAGCGCTACGGCCCGCTGGGCGACGCCCTGATCGGCGAGGATGTGCAGCTTCGCGCCACCCCGGCGAAGATCTACATCTACCGCGACGACCGGCTGATCGCCTCGTACATGCTGATCGAAGATACCAGCGAAGAGTAGCGGACACCTACAGTACGTGCGGATCGAACTCGCTCCGTTCGATCCGCACGTGCTATGTTAGGGCCGCCCACCGATATCTATGGCAAAGCAAAAGGCCCCGCGACAGAAGCATATTCCCCAGCGGACATGCATCGCATGCCGCCAGACGGATGCCAAGCGCGGGCTCATGCGAATCGTGCGCGATGCCGAGGGCCGGGTCGGCTACGACCCGACCGGCAAACGCGCAGGGCGTGGCGCATACCTCTGCCACGACCCGGCCTGCTGGGAACTCGCGCTCAAGCGCGGCGCACTCGCCCGTGCCCTGCGCGTCGATTCTATTCAGCAGGAAGACTTGGAAGCGCTGCAAGCACTGGCAAAACGTGTCACCGCAGAGACGCGGGACAGCGAGCCACAGCAGGCAGCGGGGGGATAGATTGGGGGGCGTTCGCTGGAACGCCCCTTCGTACACTCACTGCACCTTGGTATGTGAGCGTTCACAGGCCGCTACAGATAGCGAGATTGGGCAGCCAGCAGGCGGCGCGCGAGCCGCCAACCAGCTGAAGCACGCTAATTGCCTCTGTCTGAGCCGGCGGGAGAAATACGAATGGTTTTTGGTCAATGTGTAACGCCGGGTTGGCTCTCGAAGGTCGCCCCTGTTCTTCTTGCAATGAGCGAGGGTGGCAGTCGAGGCGGTGGTGGCAATAGCGGCGGCGGTGGCGGCGGGCGTGGCCCCGGCGGCCCTGGCGGCGGCGGCGGCGGGCGTGGCCCCGGCGGCCCTGGCGGCGGTGGCGGCGGCTACCGTGGCGGTGGCGGCGGCGGGCGTGGCCCCGGCGGCCCTGGCGGCGGCGGCGGCGGCGGGCGTGGCCCCGGC